>JBGTKH010000179.1:0-4266 GCA_041744735.1 Pirellulaceae bacterium
CGGGATTCAAGATCGACGTGCGCTGGCTGCTAACGAAGCGCCGTCCGTCGGCACTCGCGGTGCTCCAGGATTTGTTGGCCGATGCACGCTAGGGTTGTAGCCGAACTCGTGAGAGTTCGGGCGTCTTCGGAAACATCCGAAGTCTCACGACTTCGGCTACCGCCCGTTACGGGGCAACGACCGTCATGATCACTAAAACTCGCCACAGTGTTCCGCGAGCGCTGCTGATCGATCTGGACAATTGCCCGCAGCAGATTGCCGATCTGCCGAAACAGTTGGACAATTTCTCGCGGATCATTGCCTGTCACGGGAGCGTCGAGCCGAAGATGCCGTTGTCGCTGGTCCGTGCCCTGGCCACGGCGATCCACGAGGGCAAGCTGGAATTCGTCGGCATGGAGAAGAAAGGGAAGAACGCGGCCGACTTTGGCTTGGCCTTTTATGCGGGCCGGTTGTTGATGGAGATGCCGCCCGAGACCGAATTCGTCGTGTTGTCGAAAGACGGCGATTTGGACCACGCCGTGAACATGCTGCGCCGCGAAGGCCGCGTTGCCAAGCGAGTGGACGACGCGCCGCACCTTCCCGGCATGTCCAACGCGGATGCCGTCGACGAGTTCTACACCGGCCGCCTTCAGGCAAACCAACATCGGCCGCTCCGGCGGCGGACGTTGCTCAGCAGCATTCGCTCGTTCTACAAAGGCCGCGGCGACGGCGACCCGCAAGCCGTGCTCGACGCTTTGCTTCGACACGGCTTGGTCGCCTTCGACGCGCAAGGTCTCGCCAGTTACCCGCAACTCGACGCCGCCGCCGACGCGGCTCAACCAGCACCCTCGTCGAACGGACCGTTGCAGCAGAAAACGATGAAGACGTAATTCCTGTCTAATTGGAAAGCATTGGAAACGCACAGGGAGCACTGCAAATGACCAGCCGAGCAGCGACCGAATATCGTTACGAGAAGCTGACGTGGCCCGAGATCAACGACGCAATCGAGATGGGGAAAGTGTGCGTGCTGCCGTGCGGTGCGGTCGAGCAGCATGGGCCGCATCTGCCGCTGGACGTGGATTTGGTTTGCCCCGGCGGGATCGCGCACGGCACCGGCCGGCAGATTCCCGACAAGCTGCTGGTGCTGCCGATCGTCGCCTATGGCTACACCGGCCATGTGATGGACTTTCCCGGCACGATCAATAACGACTTCGAGCACTTCATGCATCACGTGCTGGACATCACCAAATCGCTGGCCTACCACGGCTTCAAAAAGATCGTGCTGCTGAACGGCCACGGCTCGAACATGCCGAACCTGGACCTGGTCGCGCGGCGCACGAACCTGGAGACCGACGCCGAATGCGTGCTGATCGGTTGGTGGAATCTGCTGGCGGTGGACAAACAGTTCATGCCGCGCTGGCGCCAGAGCAAGTTTCCCGGCGGCTGCTCGCACGCCTGCGAGTTGGAAACGTCGCTGTACCTGTACCTGGACGGCGACAACGTGCGGAAAGACGAAATCAAAAGCGGCACGATCAGCTTCAACAACGAAGACAGCCCGTTCAACTGGGTCGACCTGTTCGCCGCCGGACCCGCTACGGTGGTCTCGTGGACCAGCAGCTACAGCGAAACCGGCGTGCTGGGCGATGCCGAACTGGCCACCGAGCAAAAAGGGAAGGAAGCGTACGAGGAAGCAGTGAAGCAACTGTCGCGCTATATCACCTGGTTCAAAGACCGCCCCAAAGACCAACGCCGCGACCGCCACCGCAAGCCGCCGACAATGCCGATTCCTTGGGGACAGCGGCCGATTGGGGACTGATGGACCGCGGATACTTTTCGTAGAACGGACGCCCTCGTCCGTTCTTTGATAGTGACGGACGAGGGCGTCCGTCCTACTTTTGATTTTCGAGTGACGCGCCGCCGGAGATTTCTTCAATCAGCTTGCGCGGAGCGCCGATGTCGAGGATGTGAATCTGGCCGACGTAGGTTTGGGCGGCGTCGGTGAAGAAGCCGGGCTTGGCGGCGACGAAGGTGCAGGTGTGATCGGCGCGGAAGGTGTGCTTCGCGGGCTGACCTGTGTCGCAGTCCAAACCGCTGGGCAGATCGATCGCCATTTTCTTCGCCGCGCAGGAGTTGAGTTGGTCGATAGCTGCGTCGAGCGGCGGACGCGGCTCGCCTCTTGCGCCGGTGCCGAGCAGCCCGTCGACAATCCAATCGGCTCCGGCAAGTTCGCCGGCCAATCTCACCGCGTCGTGCGGGCCGGCGAAGAGGATGATGGGTATGTCGGTCTTCTCTAAGATGCGGAAGTTGGCGGCCGCATCGCCTTGTAACTCGGCGGGATCGGACCACAGCAGAACTTTCGCCACCGCCCCGCGCAAATCCAAGTGCCGGGCAAATACGAACCCGTCGCCCGCATTGTTTCCTTTGCCGCAGCAAATCACGACCGGACCGTCGATGCCCAATTCAAAGAGCGTGTCCACACAGCCGCGCCCGGCGTTTTCCATCAGTACCAGCCCCGACATACCGTACTGTTGGATGGCGCGGCGGTCGACGTCGCGAACTTGCTCGCGGCTCAAGACGGGCAATGTCATGGTCAGTTTTGAGTGCGAGTTAGCAGCCAGCTCACGGCCGCTGCCGCTTGCTCGTCCGGCTTTCCCGTGTACGTTTGCAGGTTCTTCTCTCCGCCCGCGGCAGCGTACGCCGCCTTCACCAGTGGAGAGACGTCGTTTCCTTCTCCGGCCAGCCACAGGCCAGACGGCGCTGACAGCGCGAGCATCCCCGGCAGATCGCCGTACTTGGCACCGCCCGGCAGGAAGTTGACGTCGTGGATTTCCGTAAGTTTGCCGAAACGGAATCCGCCCGTGTTGATCACCGCGCGATCCACGGCATCGCGGGTCTGAGCGCGGGCGGCGGTGGCCAACGGCCCGGTGGCATCGAGTGCGACAAGTTCCACTGTCTTCGGCGTAAGTTCGTGGTTTCGCACAAACGTGACGACGGTCAGAATGTCGTGTACGCGCTGAGCGAAGACCGGATGGTTGAAGCCGAACGTATAGCCGGCGAACTCGCGCGTATTTTCGACACGCCGCGTTTTTTCCAGCGGCTTACCGTCGGCCAGAAACTCGCCTTGGTACAACAAATCAACGCCAACCACCGTCGCGCCGTTGGCCAACAGCTTCTGCACTTCCGCTGTGGGCTGGCCATCCTTGTCGAACAGCCCCGCCTTGCCCTCTTCGTGTAACCAGATCACCGCCTGACCGTCCCACTGTTTAGGATAGAGGAATGCGATGGGCAGTTCCTCGCCGTGTGTTTTGTTGCGCAACAGGCCAGCCATCAGCAGATAATCGCCGCGGTCGGTTTTTTCAGTCTGGTCGTATTCCACTTCAGTCGTAGCGGGCAGACCGCGGCCGATCATTGCATCGACGGCGCCGCCGACCACTTCGCGGAATTGGTGCAGCGATTTTTCATCCTTCGGCGTGAGAGCCGCCAATTGTTTTTCGGCGTCGTCGGTCCACGCGCGCAGCAATTTGCGTTCGAAGTCCGGTCCGCCTTTGGGCCGCGGATGCTGATCGTCCCAGACCGTCATCTCTTCTTTGGTCAGTCGCTGGTAATCCTCTTCCACCACCGGCTCTTCCAGACCCAATTTAAAATACTTGTTGACCCAACCGTACATTGCCGAGCGGCTGACGTAGTTGTAATTGTGTCCGAAGTGCACGGCCGCTTTCAACAGCACGTCCTTCTCGGCCCCCAGCATTTTGTAATGCTGCTGCAACTGTGGAAACCCCTTCGTCTCCATTTCCTTCGTCCAGTCGTTGGCAGCCGTCAGGCCTTGGGGCTTGGGCGCGAACAGAGCCGCGAATTCGACATTGCCGGTCTCCACGCGCAACAGGCTGCAATTTTCGCACGTGCAGCCGCCCTGCATCGCCGTCGAGACCATCACCGCCGGAATCGCCAGTGCGGGCCGCGAGTCGATTGCACACAGGATAAACGTCTGCGTGCCGCCGCCGCTGGCCCCGGTCACGGCGACGCGCGACGCATCGACATCCGGCAATGCAGTGAGGAAGTCGAGGGAGCGGATGCTGTTCCAGGTTTGCAAGCCCATGAAGGATTGCAGACGCAGTTCCGCCTCGGCGTCGGTAAAGCCCGCGCGATGTGCGATGGCCTTGCTGTCGGCGTTGCCGACCATGTCGTAGTGGAAGACGACGCAGCCCATGCGGGCGAGCTGGACGCAGCGCGCCTGCAAGGGATAGCGTCCCCCCTCGATAAACTTCTCGGCCCCGGCGGCCATCTGCC
>JBGTKH010000180.1:0-37275 GCA_041744735.1 Pirellulaceae bacterium
ATCTGACGACAATGGGAAAGATCGTCGGTGGTGGCCTGCCCATCGGCGCGTACGGCGGCCAAGCGGAGATCATGGACCACGTGCTGCCGGCCGGCAAAGTGTTTCAGGCCGGCACGCTCAGCGGCAACCCGCTCGCCACGGCCGCCGGCATCGCCACTTTGAAAACGCTGCGCGACGAATCACCTTACGAGCGGCTCGAACAGCTCAGCGCGAAACTAGCTGCCGGATTAGACTCCGCTGCAACCGCTGCCGGTGTCCCACACTCGATCGCGCGCGTCGGCAGCATGCTGACCCTGTTCTTCAACCCCGACGTCGTAACCGATTGGGACACCGCCAGCCGCAGCGACACCGCCCGCTTCGCCAAATACTTCTGGGGTCTAATCGAACGCGGCGTGTACATGCCGTGCAGCCAATACGAGGCGCTGTTTGTCTCGGCTGCGCACACTGACCACGACATCGACGCGACAATTGCCGCTGCCCGGGAGGTACTTGATTCGCTGTGATTCGCCTAATTCGTTTAACCGCAAGCCGTAGGCGTGCGCTTCTGTGTTACGCAACGACAACTATCGCGCACGCCTACGGCTTGCGGTTAAACGAATTATTCATCACCCACTTCGCTTTGAACCGGTTAACTTCTCTTCCGCCGCGCTTTGACGGTAGTAGTGCGGAGTCAGTGTCCACAGATCGTCGCGGCGGCCGGATTGATAATGGCGGAATGCGAGTTGGCCGACACTGGCGGCCTGAGGGACCCAGTGGCTTTCGTCGATCATCGTGATCGACGCGGGCAAGCGGTTTACGAGCTGACGCAGTCCTAGGCCAGTGACTGCGACGGGCGGTTTTAGTTCGGCAAGCCAGCGCTCGTTTTCGATGATGTGCGTGTCGCTTTGAATCTGCAACGCGCCGTGTGCATCGCGGCGAAACAAGGCGGCGAATAGTTGTTGGCGTTGAGCGTCGAGAATCGCCCAGATGTCATCTGTCACGTCGGCGGGCGCTTGCGATGCGATGACTTCCAACGTGTTGACCGCGACCAGTTCCGCGCCGACGGCATAGGCCAGCGTCTTGGCCGTTGTGACACCGACGCGCAGTCCCGTGAATGAACCCGGCCCTTGCGTGACAGCGATCAGTTGAATGTCCTTGGGCCGCCAGCCAACCGCCTCAAGCTGCTCGACGATGACCGGGGCCAGCGCCTGCGCCGTGCGCTGGGTCAGCTCACTCTGTCCCAGCATACGGTCGTCTTCCAAAACGGCCACGGTGCCCCGCAAGGCCGATGTTTCTAGCGCCAGAATTCGCACGTAATGCCTTTCAATCGGTGGGGGTAACGCGGCGTCTGCAAACCTTTCCCACTCGTAACGCTTGTCGCCGCGGGACACAAGTCCGCCAAGCAGACATTGCACCCCCTATGCTACTGGAGTAGACTTGAACGGCTGGGGCGGCGAAAATGCGGTATTGGCAATCACTTGCGAACGTGGCTAGGGGGAGCCCTTTTTCAGCGAAAGGTGACGGGGAGTGAAACGGGCTCTAATCAGCGACATTCACGGCAATTACGAAGCGCTCGGCGCGGTGCTGGACGACATTCGACAGCAAGGCGTGAAGGAGATTTTCTGCCTTGGCGACATCGTGGGCTACGGCCCGAATCCGTGCGAGTGCCTGGACGACGTGATGAAGCGCTGCCGCATCACGATCCTGGGCAATCACGATCAAGCCACACTGTTCGACCCCGATGGCTTCAATCCAGTGGCGCTGCAGGCAATCTATTGGACGCGCGACCAGTTGGAGAATTCGTCGTCCGCGGCAAGCGTGTCCAATCGCCGCTGGGATTTTTTGGGCGAGTTGCCGCGGACACACACTGAGGGCAATTATCTGTACGTGCACGGCTCGCCGCGCGAACCGACCAACGAATATGTTTTCCCCGAGGACGTCTACAACCAGCGCAAAATGGAGGCCCTGTTCAGCCGCATCGAACAGTATTGCTTCCAAGGCCACACGCACATCCCAGGCGTGTTCACGTCGCGGATGGAGTTCATCACGCCCGAAGAGTGCAATTACGTGTTCCGGCTGCGCGGCGAGAAGACGATGATCAACGTCGGCTCGGTCGGCCAGCCGCGCGACAGCGACCGGCGGGCCTGCTACGTGATCCTGGACGACGAAGGCATCACGTATCGCCGAGTGGAATATCCGGTCGAGGTGACTCGCGACAAGATTTACGCGGTGCCTGAATTGGACAACATGCTCGGCGATCGGCTGATGAATGGGCGGTAATGACAAGAGGGTGTTTCCGTCGTAGCCGAAGTCGCCAGACTTTGGCGCGGAACGAGACGATTGCGTAAACTTACAACTTCCAAACTCTGGCGAGTTCGGCTACGGGTAGTGTCGACGAAACGTGGAGATTTGCTCGCGTGAAACGAGCCATTGTTAGTGACATTCACGGCAACCTGGAAGCTCTTGAAGCCGTGCTGGCGGACATCAAGTCGCAGGGCATCGCGGAAATCTATTGCCTTGGCGACATCATCGGCTACGGGCCAAACCCGCGCGAATGCATCGACCGGGTAGTGGACTTTGCCCTCTGCATTATCGGCAATCACGATCAAGGGGCACTGTTCGATCCGGAAGGTTTCAGCAGCGGTGCGGAGAAGGCGATTTTTTGGACTCGCCAGCAATTGGAAGCCGCGTCGGACGACGCCGACGAATCGGCGCAAATCGTGCGCCGCTGGAAGTTCTTAGGCGAGCTGCCGCGGACTCATCGCGACAACGGCCTGCTGTACGTGCACGGCTCGGCGCGCAACCCGCTGAACGAATACGTCTTCCCCGAGGACGTCTACAACGCCAAGAAGCTGGAAAAAATCTTCGGCCTCATTCCGCGTTACTGTTTTCAAGGCCACACGCACATCCCCGGCGTCTTCACCGAAGACGGCCGCTTTCTGCCACCCGGCGACATCGCCAATCGCTACACGCTCAGCGACATGAAGGCCATGATCAACGTCGGCAGCGTCGGCCAGCCGCGCGACGGCGACTGCCGGTCGTGCTACGTGGTTCTAGATGAACAAACCGTCCACTTCCGCCGCGTCGAATACCCTCTAGAACAAACCGTCGCCAAGATCCACGCCATCGCCGACCTAGACGATTTCCTCGGCGACCGCCTGCGCGAAGGACGTTAGAACTCCAAAATTCGTGCGCTGCAGGATGGACGCGCTGTGCACAGTTAGTGCATTACTCAGACGCCCTTAACGTTCCAATGCGCTACGCGAGGAACTTCACCAGCTCCGCGTTAATCTCGTCCGCGTGTGTCCACAGCACGCCGTGCGAGCCGCCGGGCAACTCCACGAACTTCACGTTCTTGATCATCTTCGCCTGCCTGCGCGACGAAACATCGGGCGGCAGGATGCGATCCGCATCGCCGTGCAGCAGCAGCGTCGGTACGGTGTTGCGGGGAATATCCGCGCGGAAGTCCTCGATCCACGCATCGACGCAGGCGGCCGTGCCGATCGGCGAGGCGCCCGCGGCGACGTTCCAGTTGTCCTGAACAACGTGTTCGCTCACGAGTTTGCCGCCGGTGAGATCGTAGTTGTAAAAGTTGTGGAGGAATTCCATCAGGAAGGCCAGGCGATCTTTCCGCAGCGCCGTCTTGATGCCCTCGAAGACACTGCGATCGACGCCTTCCGGATTGTCCTCCGTCTTCACCAGGTACGGGCCGAGCGTGCCGATGAGCACTGCCTTGCGCACCCGGCTCGTCCCGTACTTGCCGAGGTAGCGCGTGACTTCGCCCGTGCCCATGGAAAAGCCCACAAGGCTCACGTCGCTGAGATTGAGAGTGCCGAGCACGTGATCGAGGTCGGCGGCGAACGTGTCGTAGTTGTATCCCACCGCCGGTTTGCTCGACCGGCCGAAGCCGCGGCGGTCATAGGTAATGACCCGATGGCCGGCCGCGAGGAGCGCAGACGCCTGTTTCTCCCAGGATGCACCACTGAGCGGCCAGCCGTGGATCAGCACGACCGGCGACCCGGACCCGTGGTCCTCGTAGTAAAGCTCGATAGGCGTGGAGTTCTCCTGTCCGACCTTGATGAAGCTGCTCATAAAAGTTCTCCTGTTGTTCTGGTCAGTAAACGATTTTACATCATATGCTTCGCCTGCCCGTAACGACACGGGCAGCGTGCGGCAGCGAGGCTCAAACACTCGCGCCGGCTCACGTCACAGTCGTCGCGCCTCGGCAGGCCGTTTTGGCCGAAATACAAAAGCTGCTCGTGGTTATGGGAGTGAACGCCCTCGCGGACGCGGACGGCCAGACCCCGCAGCGTCTGGCCCTCATGCGCGATCGGCGCGATCTCGCGCGCCTCGTATTGTGAGTTCGCATGATCGTCGGTGACGCCAGCGCTCAGCGCGGCGCCCCGCGGCGCCGAGTGAGCCATGAGCCTGATCAGCACAATCAGCCGCCGACATCCCCTTGACGCGATGTCGCGGAGGATCTTACCCCTCAGAACGTGAATTCCGTAACCCGCAACATGCGGGACCATATCTCGTCCAAATTCGCAGAGTGTTCCGTCGCCTACAGGAACATTCCAGAAGGCCTGCACGATCGAGCATCGCCGTGCGATCTGTGCCGAGTTTCGTGAGGCGTACAAGGCACTTCTCAAGGGCAGAATGGCATTGCGCACCAACCTCGAAGTTTCACTATCTGACCGATCTTCCGAGTCAATCAATGCTCGTCCGACTCCCGGCGCGGTTTCGGAAGCATCAATGGTCCCGGCGGTCGACGTACCGAATGCACTTGGCCCCTTCCAATTCATGGGTCGGTCGTAAGCACCGACGCACGTTCGTGACGGGCGTTTCGGTGCGTCCGTCGATGTGACCGAGGCATGTTAGTGAACGAGATTCTTCGCAACGCAGCCTGCGATCACTGGACATGAATTCGCAGACTAATTGATTAGCTCGACCGTTTTGTGAGGTCCATTCCAATTACCTCAATCTGGTCGACGTTTAGGAACTTGTTGGCGATCTTCTGCCAGTGCTTTTCCAAGGCGTTTACGAGGCCTTCGAAGTCAACGGCCTTCGCCACGCCTGGAATCGTCCAACGCTTCTTTTTCCTTCCTTGGTACACCATAAGGAAGAAGCCGCGACTTGAACGATTGTCACGCAAGTAATCGCCGCAAAGTTGGTTTTCCATACGTTCAAACAAGTCAGGACCTGACCAATTGTCGGCCAACTTCAGCTCGCAGGGAACGGGTCCGTCAAAAGTCACGCCATGAAACCTTAGGTCGGGTTTCTTGGCATCCGCGAGCTCCTCCTCCTGTGGGATAATATAGCGACCGAATGCCTTCTCGCGAAGTTCTCGTCCGATGTACTTGCGAATATCCGTCTCAAGTGTGACGCCCTGCAAGATTCTAGCGACGCTACTATCGCCGTTTTCGAGATCATCCTTCAAATCCAGCAGACGCAAATGTGCCAGTTCCGCCAATTCGCGATGGTTTTCCGGCGTGCGTTCCAGCTTGTCGTGAAAGTCACGTACTTGGCGTGGCGACCAAGGGGCGATATCTGCGTCCATCTCTGCTTTGGTCTTCGCGTACTGGGCGAACCATGGCCTGTACGCTTCTTCGGGATGAGCCTTTGCGATCTCCGTCAGCGCGACGAACGCCTCTTTCCCCGGAATATTCCGAAGCAAGTCAGCGAGGCTGTTGCGAGCATCTTGGGCATCGTCCCGCAACTCCGGAGAGTATGCCCCAGTTCCCGCCCGTCTGAGATCCTCCTTTGTTCGGATATGCTGGTGCATAAGGAGGTAAAGAGATTTCAGGTGCTCTGGAGTGCAAAAAGCAGTGCGTACCTTCGATGTCCGGCCGTGACGACCGCCTAAGAGGTGCGTGATAAATTGCATCGCGAACGCCGTCTGCTCGTTGGGTTCAGCGACTTTGTCGAAACGTGTTGCTAGGACCGGAATCGCCGAGTCTGGATCGACGCCTACCCAGACTGCAAGCCAATGTGCGGCGTGATCTATCCGCTTAAGAATCCTACTCTTCCGCGAAGCCAGCTTCGCGATATCATTATCTGTTGTCGATGAACCCTGCACAACGTTTAGCAAATAGCCGAGGCTGGATATGTTTTCAGGTTCTTTAGTCTTCAGAAGTCTATAAATCTCGGGTGCCAGTTCGTTCCACGTCCATTGCCCCGACCAACTGACATCGGAAAGGATGTAGTGGCTCTCAACATCAGACTTCTCGATCGACAACTCGTAGCGGATTTCGTTGAGCAGGAAGCCCCCAACGATTGATGGATACGCCGCGAAAAGTGCCGGGAACCAGAGTGGGAATCCATTGAGTTCGTAAGATGCGTAGCGGCAGGCTAATTCGACTTCCGCTGGACTCAGTCCCATCGGCCAGCTTGGCGTCTCGATTACCTCGATTTGGAGGCCCGTTAGGCCGAAGAGGACTTCGATAGGCGTCTCGTTAGCAGGAGCCCCTTCGGACCGCAGCGTCGGTCTATACCCACGCCAGAACCGGACCACACCATCACGATACGCTTGAGCGACATCCTCGCCAAACTCCTCGGCAAGGCATTTCCAATTGCCGTTGGTCCATCGACCGCATTGCCGCTCGTTTTTTTCACTCGCGCGTTGGTGGACATACCATTGATAGTTAGAAATCTGTCCGAGCGTTAGGCTATTATGGCGTAGCTTGTCAGCGTTCGCCCGCAACAACGTTCGCCAATGCTCGCGATTCTTTGCTTCATTCCGTTCCCTCACCTCGGAACGTCGCTTCCATGTCGTCTCGATCCGCCTCCAGGACTGTCGCCCTTGTGACGGCGGTTTGAGATACATTGCCAAACATTCTGCGAGCGCGGCGTTGTCGGCAACAATCTTCTTAAGCCTAACGCGTTGTTTGCGATCACGGCCGCCCATGACGTACAGACGGAAGGCCAGCGACAGAGCCAATCGTTTTTCATCCTGCAAGGTCCGTTCCACAATCTGCCCCAGAGCGTACTTAAAATCGGAGCTATCAAATTGCCAAAAAGAGTTGAACCACACTTGCCAGAACTCGGTCAGCTGCTTTCGTTTCCTCGTATCAAGCCCCTCGCGCGCCTGCCCGGCCTCATACCAAAAGGACGCACGATTGAGTTCTGGCCAACCGGGAACAAGCGTTGAAAACTGGAACGTGGTTTCGCGATAGTCGCCAAAATCGCTCCGGCGCGAGATTGGGAACTTGTGAAGGATCGCCAGCGCGTCGCAACCTAAAGAAGCAGAGTGCCTTGCTTCAATTAGTCGTTCGATTGCATGCGCAGCAGGTCTCATCAACCAGCCGAACTTCTGCGAGATTTCACAATGTCGTCGTTCCAGCACCGGAGGCATGTCGAGCAGCCTGTTTAGCCAAGAGACCACAATCGGGAGCAACTGAATTGTGACACGCTGGACGAATGCCGCAACGGCATCGGTAAGCCCGTCAACACGGTGCGGCTCTATTGCCTTTGTCTTGGCGAGGCAGGCGAGAAGCCAGTTCGTGTTGTCTGCTGTTGGGTCCAGACCGTCAAGTAATTCCGCAAGCCATTCACGGTCGAGTTCGTCGCTTTCGTCAAGAAAGCTTGTACGAACATTTTCCATATCGTCAGGAGAACTCACCGCTTGCACAGCCCTGAACGCTGCGATGCGAGTGTATTGCGACGAAGTCGCAGACAAGGCAAAGGTCTTTGCTTGGGGCAGCGCACCCTTCAGCTCGCCAAGCCATACCATTCGAAGTAAGAAGAAGATTAGATCGTCGTTTTGGGAGTGCTTTCGGATCAATTCCTGCACGTCTGTGACGAGATCTTCGTTAGCGAATTGCTGGACCGCGGAATGGTATGCCAGAGTTCTGCTTGACGCGCCACTTGCGATTTGTTCGCACACTTCGTGTAGTATGCTCTTGCGTGTGTCCAACGGAAGCTTGCTCGGGTCGCCACTTTCCAAGAGCACCTCGGGCGCGATTTGGCGGAGACGGTCCCCTACCTTGTCGTCGACTATCGCAAGCCACGGAAGAATCGGACGCATAGTCGGCACGACCACATTCAGACCATATTGATTCCGGAATAACAGGGCTTCGATCTTCCGGCGCGATGTCTCGCGCTTCAGCAGTTCCGCGAGCCATTCCGCCGTCAGAAACTCTCGTACGGATCGGTGGTGAAATCGCACTGTGCCATAAATGGACTCGTCGAAGATCGGGCGCAACAGCAATGCGGTCCGATCCTTGTCATCCCAATCCGGCAGGATGTCCGCTATGGAGATACCTTTCGAGTTCTCGGCACCGTCCGGGACGCGAATGGTTGCTTCCCGGGCCATCGTGACCGCGGCAGCAACTAACTTGGCACCTTCTCTCGCGCGCTTCGGAGAAAGGGGACGCGCTTCAGCTCGGCCTTGATGTGGCTCAGAGAGTCGTCTATCGATACTGTTCTGCATGATTTGCAAGCGGCTGCCGATCTGCCCGTGATCGTTCCAGAACTCCGCCAACTCCTTCAAATCTTGCGGACGTGCTGTAAACGACCGTGCGTCAGCCCTTTCCACAGCATTGAGGAAAGCTTTCGTATCCTTGACGCCTTTTGCCGCCACAAACGTCTCGATTTGGCCGGTATCGAGATCGTCCAGTGCGACAATCTTAAATGGCAAATGCTCCTTCTTTTCTGGATGTTGTTCAGTGTAGAAATCTCGGTCGGGGCCTTCGTCCTTGAGTTCGTCTCCGTATGCCACGACTGTCACACTCGGTTCTTGGTACGGAAGGTGCCTTCTGCAATGGTCCAGATCGGTCTTGGGCCGCCAAGCGGTAGTCCTTCCGGTAATGGTAATGCGAACTCGTTGCTGCGCAATGGCGATGCGTCTCCCGAGCTTCCGGATGGCGAGTTCGAAGTCGCCTGGATTTCGAAGCCGCGCCTCATCGACTGAATCAAGCAGCAGCCATCCTTCGTTGTCCGAGGCGAGCCACGCTTCGAATTCCTCAAAAGAGCCAATCTCGAACGCGACCTCGAAATCGTTTGGAATGTGCTCGAGGCGAATGAAGAACGCTGCCTTGCCCTCTCGGCGCAAAGTCGTCGCGATACGGCGTATCTCCGCGGTCTTTCCAGTACCGGCTTCCGAAAGGACAATGACTCGAAATTCATTTGTGAGGTCAGACCAACTTAGGCGTTGTCCTACAAGAGAGGCTCGGCGGAGTTCAATGTCATCGCTCTCGCCCGGGTTCTTCGTCAATTCGTGAAACATGCGGTGTAGTTCAACGAAATCATTCTCGTCCTTAGCTTTGGACATTCCGATGGCTTTCTGTACTCTCGGCGTTTCCCGTGCACGTGCTGACAAAGTCCAATTTAACATTGGCCCGGAAGTTCGGTCGACCGGCTTGCGTCACGGAAATCTGGCCGTGTCGGTCCGAAAACACCGAATGCAGTTTCGCAAGACACAAACGCACAGCGGTTGCATCGATCTGGGCGACTTGGGCGGATCGTCATGGCTGCACTCTTCGACGTTTTTCTCGATTAGATTTGGGGGAAGTGTGCAGCTTTGTGTAGGCTGCCCGACCTTAACAACGCGCGGCGGGAGATTGAGCAGGAAGACGATTTTGGCTCGTGTCTAGGTCAGGCCGCGGACGTCTCCACTCACTGAGCTGAGACCGTTGCAAGTGCCTCGGCGCCGGGATCCGATCCAGTGTCGCGCGGAGCGGCGGCGGCGGGTTGTTGTTTCGCGGCAAGGTGGCGGATGAGGTAGAAGAAGACGGGGGTCAGGATGAGGCCGAAGAGTGTGACGCCGATCATGCCGCTGAAGACCGCGGCGGCTAGCGTGCGGCGCATCTCGGCGCCGTGGGCGATCACGAGTGGAAACACGCCCATGATGAATTCATCTAAATCATTGCATCGCGCTCTGTCACTGCGAGTGACGCTTTGATTTCGCGGGCTGGGGCTGATCGCCTGTGGAGCCTTCTCGGTGCGCTTCGGTCCGTCACACCGACGCGCGTGAGCTTCGGAATCAGGTTTGGCGAGTTCAGTCTCTTGCGCGGCACCGGCGTTGGTTTCTCACAGATGTGAGTGCATTTTCGACCCAAACAGCCATCGACGCGATTCAGTGGCCCATTGCAAGATCGGCCAAGCCTGGGAGAATACGCTACTGTTGAGGGTGACGTCGTTGCGCGCGGGCCGCTTGCAGTTCCGCCGATGACGATGCGTCCCTTTTAGCCCGCCGTCAAATTTTGAGGCTGTGAGAATAGTGGAAAAGCGTTTTGCTGCGTTTATTGCTTTGTCCGTCGCCATCTGGTTGGGATACGTGCTGCTGCAGTTGCAGTTTGCGCCCCAGCGGCCGCCGGAGAAGAAGCCGCCGGTGGTGGCGAAGAAGGACGGGAAAGCGGAACCGGCGGGGCAGGACAAAAACGGCGAGAAGGACGACGAGCAGGCTGCTCCGGCGCCGGCCGAAGCGGTTGATCCGCCTGAAGAGGGTGCGGACGAGCCTGTGATTTTTCCGCAGCGATGGCTCGCGCTGGGATCGGTTGATCCAAGTAGTAATTTTCGCATGCTGGCGATTTTCAATAGCCGCGGGGCGGCGATTGAGCGGATTGAGCTGAGCAGCGATCGCTATCGTGATTTAGAGGACAGCACGGGTTATCTGGGGCATTTGGCGTTGACCGACATGGCCGGCGGCGGGGGCTGTCAAGTCAACGTCGTGGGGCGCGGCACGCCAGCGGAGAAGGCGGGGCTGAAAGTGGGCGATATCGTGACGGCGGCCGCCGGCAAGCCGATCAAGAATCGAGCGACTTTCCAAGAATTGTTGCAAGCGACCGTGCCCGGTCAGTCGCTCGAATTGTCGGTCAGTCGTGAGGACGGCGGGAAGAAGCAGACGTCACAGGTCAACGTTACGCTGCAAGCGCGTCCGCTGGAAATCATTCGCCCCGAGCCGGCCGATGAATCGGATCGTGCGAAACAGGACCCGCTGTCCTGTTTGCTGACGTTGCGCAGCGCCGGCGATCAGGACGTCAAGACGCTCAATTCCTTGCGCACGGCGAATTGGGAAGCGAAAGAAATTCCCGGCAGCACGCCGGCCGTCGAATTTCGTATTCGTCCGCCGCTCGACGAATTGAAGACGATCGGCGTGACCGGCCCGATGGAAATTGTGAAACGTTATCGCTTACTGTCCGTTCCGCAGGCCGAAGCCGGCAACCGGAATCATCGGGCCTACCATCTGACGCTGGAGCTAGAGTTCATCAACCTCGCGGCGGACGGCCCGCAGCAAGTGGCCTATCAGTTGGATGGTCCCAACGGATTGCCGCACGAAGGTTGGTGGTACTCGAACAAAGTGGGCCAGTCGATGTTCGGCGGCGCGGGCGCGCGCGACGTGATTTTTTCGACCTCATCCGTCGGTCATAAGCTGTATAGCTGCGCCACGATCTTCAAAAACGCGACGAAGGACAACAAGTCGTTGCTGTTTGAAAAGGACAAGGGCCGCCTGAAGTACATCGGCGTGGACGCTCAATACTTCACGGCGGCGCTGATGCCGGATGCGGCCAATGAACAAGGGTCGTATGTCTTCCGCGAGGCGATCGCGATGCCCGCCGGCAAAGTCGACCCGGAGGATAAGACGGGCTCGCGGAAAACCAATGTCACGTTTCGCCTGGCCAGCTTGTCGCACTCGATCGAACCGGGGCAAAAATTCGAACAGCGTTTCACGCTCTTCGCCGGTCCCAAAGAGCCCGAATTAGTTGCGGCATACAACCTGGATAACGTCATCGACTATGGCTGGTTTTGGTGGGTTTCGCGGCCGCTCGTTAGGGTCTTGGACTTCTTCTACATGATCGTGGGCAATTATGGTCTGGCGATTATCATGCTTACGGTGCTGGTCCGCGGCTGCATGTTTCCGCTCAGCCGCAAGGCCGCCAAAAACATGCAGGCCACGCAGGCTTTGGCGCCGGAGATGAAGAAGATCAAAGAGAAGTACAAGAACGACATGCAGAAGCAGGGCGAGGCGATGAAGGAGTTGTACGCCAAGCACAACTTCAACCCGCTGGGCGGCTGCTGGATGATGTTTGTTCAATTGCCGATTTTTCTGGGCCTGTATCGGGCACTGTCGGTGGACATCGTGCTGCGCGAGGCGCCGCTGATTCCGGGCCTTCGCTGGTGTTCGAACCTGGCGGGGCCCGACATGCTGTGGCGCTGGGATTCGTTCATTCCCTGGGATTTTTTGACCGGCGAGAACGGCTACCTCGGCCCGTACCTAAACGTGTTGCCGATCGTCACCGTGGCTTTGTTCCTGGTCCAGCAAAAATTGTTCACGCCACCCGCGACCGACGAGCAAACGGCGATGACTCAGAAGATGATGACCTACATGATGATCTTCATGGGCGTGCTATTCTTCAAAGTCCCCAGCGGCCTATGCATCTATTTTATCACGTCCAGTCTGTGGGGCATCGCCGAACGCCTGCTGCTGCCCAAGACCCCCAAGCCCGGCGAGGAAAAACAAACCGCCACCACGACGAAAAAGTCTGTCGGACTGGGTTCCAATGGTTCGTCGCGCAAGGCACGCGAGAAGCGAAAGCAGAAACGGCGTTAAGCGAAGTTTTGGATTTGGAGTGCGGTGACTCGTCACCGCTTTTGGATTTTAGATTTGCGGGTCCGAGTCCAATAAAAGCATCCAAAAGTCCAAAAGCGGTGACGAGTCTCCGCACTCCAAAGTATGGCGTACGATCTTGACGACACGATCACTGCGATTGCCTCCGCTCCGGGCGGGGCGCTGCGGGGGATTCTTCGAGTGAGCGGGCCGAACGTGTTGGCCTGCGTGCAGAAGTGTTTCGCAGCGATCGAGAGCGTCTGTTGGGATGAAGTGCGCGTTCCCACGGCGATATCCGGCACGCTGACCGCAGCGCCGCCGATTGGGCGGTTGCCGTGTGATCTTTATCTTTGGCCGACGCGCCGCAGCTACACGGGGCAGCCGACGGCCGAACTGCATACGATCGGCTCGCCGCCGCTGTTGGATGCCGCCCTGCACGCCGTGTGTGCGGCGGGAGCACGGTTGGCGGAGCCGGGTGAGTTCACGATGCGGGCCTTTCTGGCTGGGCGTTTGGATCTGACTCAAGCGGAAGCCGTGCTGGGCGTGATCGATGCCGGCAACCGTGCGGAATTGGACGTGGCGTTGGCGCAATTGGCCGGCGGACTGGCCTCGCCACTGCACAAGTTGCGCGAGCAGTTGTTGGACCTGCTCGCGCATCTGGAGGCGGGCTTGGATTTCGTCGACGAAGACATCCAATTCATTACCGGCGAGCAGTTGGACCGGCAATTGCGCGGGGCGGCAACTCAGATTGAAAACATCGCCGAGCAAATGCAGTCGCGCGGTGAGACGGCCGGCGATGTCCGTGTCGTTTTGATGGGCTGGCCCAATGTCGGCAAGAGCAGTTTGCTGAACGCCCTGGCAGGCGATAACACAGCGCTGGTGTCTCACATTGCTGGCACTACGCGCGATTATCTGTGCAAACGCGCGAAGCTGCAGGGACTGAACTGCATTTTGATTGACACCGCCGGCATCGAACCCGCACATTCTGTCGATCGCATTGCGGCAGCGGCACAAGCCATGACCGCCGAGCAGTCGCGGCAAGCGCACATACAGCTTCTGTGTCTCGACTCTACGCGGCCATTGAATGATTGGGAACGCCGCCAGTTAGTCTGCGAGTCAGCACCAAACCGTTTGCTCGTCCTCACGAAGTCCGACGAATCGCCAGCGATCGACGTTGACGTCACCGCGATCGCGACCAGCAGCAAAACAGGCGCGGGACTTGAGGATCTGGCTCGCGCCATCCGTCAGTGCGTCGCGACATCGGCGCTGCACGAAAGCAACGTCGTCGCAGGGACAGCCGTCCGCTGCCGCGAAAGTCTGCAACAGGCGGCGGAAAGTTTGCATCGCGCGCGCAACATCGTCGCCTGCGGCGCCGGCGAAGAACTGGTCGCCTCCGAAATCCGCGTCGCCCTGAGCGAACTGGGCAAAGTCGTCGGCGCCGTCTACACCGACGACGTACTGGACCGCATCTTCAGCCGGTTTTGTATTGGGAAGTGACTTGAACACGACGCGCGGCTATGTGCCAACTTTCTCGCCGCGATAAAGATTGTCATGCGGCCTTAGTGCAGTTATGCTGGTCGGTGTTCTTTTCACGGTGACTTTGCGGGACAAGCGGGACAACACGACCAATGCCTATCGAGTATCGCTGTCAACAGTGTGACAAGTTATTACGAGTGGCTGACGCGGCCGCCGGCAAGAAGGGCAAGTGCCCGCACTGCGGCGCCGTGGGAGACATTCCCATGTCGTCGTCGGCAGCATCGACAAGCCCGCCACCGGCCGACCCGTTTGCCGGAATCGGGCGTGGTGCGACTTCGGACAAGGACAATCCGTTTGCAGGTGCTGCTTCCGCAAATTCAGCGGCGCGCGAATCGGCTGGGAATCCATTCGCAGATGCCGCAGCCGGTACGTCGTCCGCTGCCTGGGGCGGACCAGCGGCGAACTCGTACGTTTCGCCTGCCGGCACGGCACCCGACTATTCTGCCAAGCCGGTCATCGGTGGCGCGATTACACCTACGCGGGTCGAGTTGAATGAGCTGTTCTCGCGGACGTGGCAGATTTACTCGCCTCAGATGGGCCAGGGCGTGTTGTTCGCGTTGCTGATAATCGGAATTGGTATTGCCGGTCAAGTTGTCGCGCAACCGCTGGCGTTTGCTCAACAGATGATGCAGGACCAGTTGGTGGCCGTGGTGCTACTAATGATTGCTCAGCAGGTGTGTGGCTTTCTTGTCCAGGTATTTAACACGTGTATCACCATCCTGTTCGCGCTCAATCTGGCTCGCAGCAAGCAGTCGCCATTTGACGGCATTTTCTCGATAGGTCGCCACTTCCTGCCGCTGCTGGCGCAGCAGTTTCTGATTACCTTGATTTCCATCTCAATCATGGCGGTTTGCATGATACCGGTCGGACTGGCGGCGCTTTCGCGACAGCCCGAGGTGATTGTGATTGCGGCCATCATCTGTATCTGCATTGGAGCCGTGTTTGTGGCCGTCGTGCAAATGGTGTTCTTCCTTTCCGGTTATTTGCTGATCGACCGGCGGATGGGAGTGATCCAGGCGATGACGACCTCGAAAGAGTATATGATGGGGAATAAACTGACTGTGTTTTTGACGATGCTCATCGCTGGGATACTCGGCACCCTGTTCGTTGTGTTCACTTGTTGCATTGGGGTTCTGTTCTATGTTCCGTACCTGGCGCTTTTGGGAGCCATCGTGTATTTGTCCGCAACCGGGCAATTCGCAACCGGACAAATGACAGTGACTGGACAGTACCGTTAGCCATCCGTGCATGCCGAGGGGCTATGCCCATCGAATTTGTTTGCACAAACTGTAACAGCCCCGTTCGCACGCCGGATGCGACGGCGGGGAAGAAGGGTCGTTGCCCGAGTTGCAAGGCAGTGATCCAGATTCCTGAGGCTGCGCCCGCGACGGCGGCGAAGGCGGTTGACGACGGCGTGATCGCCTTTCACTGCGGCAAATGCAATCACGTGGTGCGCGCGCCGAAGCAGCACGCGGGCAAGAAGGGAAAATGTCCCAAGTGCCAATCGGTGGTGGACATTCCCACCAAGTCTACGTTGCCGGCTGCCGCGAAGCCGCAGCGCAAACCCGCAACGAGCCTGGGCGGCGGGTTGACGTCTCTCGATGAGCCACAGGGCAACCTTAGCGGCGGACTGACACAGGTTGACGAACCCACAAACGACCCGCTAGGTAGTTTGTCGGCTCTCGAGATGGCGGCCGGACCCGCATTGCCCGGTTCACTGGGCGCTCCGGTGGCGGGTGGAGGATTCGGTTTCGGTGCGCCGACGCCAGTGCCAACCTGGTCGGCCAAGACGATACAACCGACGTCACACACGCGATCGGTCACTGACGCCCGCCAAATGTCGAGCGGCGAGGCGAGAGCATGGCTCATGTTCCCGGCTATCGTTATGGTGATCACGTCCTCTTTGAGCACATTGATGTTCCTATTTGTCGGAATCATAGGCGTTGGCATTCAAGTTACCGATCCGCGGGGAGGTGACCTATCAACCGGCGAACTTGCTTTCTTGGTGGTCGCCGTCCTTCTCGGAATTGTCTTTAACGTTGTCATCATGGCCGGTGCCATCAACATGATGAAGCTGAAAGGCTATGGACTTGCCGTTTGTGCGGCGATTCTCGCAATGGTCCCATGTCCGCCGTGTTGGGTCAGTTTATTTTTTGGAATATAGACGCTGGCGGTCTTGTTCAACCCGAGGGTGAGAAACGCCTTTCGCTCGCGTTAACTTCGGCGGAGTTCGCCGGCTCCGCGACAGAACTGCTAGCGTTGGCTCTGCCAAGGTCGCGATGAGATCACGCCATCCTGCGGGCTGCTGGCCGTTGCGTAAAGGCGTTTCGGAATGCGGCCCGAGAGGTAAGCCAAGCGGCCGGCTTCGATGGCGGCTTTCATCGCGCGGGCCATGCCGATCGGATCGCGGGCGTGAGCGATGCCGGTGTTCAATAGCACGCCGTCGACACCCAACTCCATCGCGACCGTGACGTCGCTGGCCGTTCCTACTCCGGCATCGACAATCACTGGATAGTCTGGGTCGCCGTCCTTCAAGTACTCCAGACAAATGCGAATGTTGTTGGGGTTGAGCACTCCCTGGCCCGAGCCGATGGGGCTGCCGGCCGGCATGACCGCGGTCGCGCCGGCCTGCTTCAAGCGCCGCGCAACAACGGGATCGTCATTGGTATAACAGAGCACCTGAAAACCTTCCGCGACCAATTTCTCCGTCGCGGCGAGCGTTTCGATCGGATCGGGCAGCAGTGTTTTGCTGTCACCCAGCACTTCCAGTTTGACCCAATCGGCACCGGGATTTTCGAGACCCAGAAGAATCTCACGCCCCAGCCGCGCCGTGCGGATTGCATCTTGAGCGTTGTAGCAGCCGGCCGTGTTCGGCAGGAGGATGTAGCGATCCAGATCGAGATAATCGAGGATGTTCTTCCCTGCGCCGTCGTACAGCCGCTCGCGCCGCACGGCCACGGTGATGCAGTGTGTGCCGGACAGATCGAGCGACTGCTGCATGATCTCGAAGTTTTCGTACTTGCCGGTGCCGACGATCAGCCGGCTGTGCAGCACGTGACTGCCAAGGTGCAGCGAATCTTCGATTAGCACGTCAGCTTGCACGTCCGTTGCCATGTCCCCTCAACCTCCGCCGACCAACGTGACGACCTCTACGCGGTCCCCGTCGTGCCGCACGTGCTCGGCGTGTTGCCGGCGTGGCACGACGTCCAGATTGACTTCGACCGCCACCTGGCGCGGCGCGAACCCTATCTGCTCCAACAGCGTGGCAACCGAGATGTTGTCCGCGGTCTCACGCGGCTCGCCATTGAATAGGATCGTCACGGGCGAACAACGATTTGGCGTGTTTTGAAGATGCCCATGCGAATCATTACAGACGACTGCGCGCCGCCACCTGCTGCGACAGAGCTATTCCACGGAACACTATACACGGCACCGTTGCCGCTATTCGCGTCCACGACGTATAAGACAGTTGACGCCGGCCGGACATTGCCCGTGGTGCCGATCGCCAAATACTGGCCGGTCGCCATCATGAAGCTGGGCTTCTTTCCCTTTTCCACGCCCAAATCGGAGAGCACATTGTACCTGAATTGCCCCATGAACGTGCCGGTGCGTGGATTCAGCACCAGGCACTGCAGATCGCCCGTCAGATAGTCCAGGGAAAAAATACCGTCCGACTCGCCGTCGATCGAACCGGTGGCGATGGCCATCGTTTCGGCGCCGTGAGTGGCCGTCGCGTGCAAGGCGGTCTCCGGCAGAATGAATTGCGTTTGCGCGTTAAAACTGGTGGCCACCAATGCGCCCACCATCATGCCCACACCCACCAACAAACCCATCGCCAGTCCGACGCCGAGCGTCAACACGGATTTCGTTCGCAACCAGTATCGCATGACTTGAACTCCTTCGATTCGAGGGACCCTACGCACTTGCCGAAATGCATTTTAGATGTACCCGATGCGCTTAGCAACAGCCGCTAACGGGGTCGGGAGTCTTTTTCAATCTTGGCAGTGACCATTTTTAAAACGGTGACGCAACCTAGCCAAGATTGAAAAAGAGTTCCGACCCCTTTCACGCGGAAATCCGCCCGCCCCGGTTGCTACGACCGTCATGCGTGCGATAAAATCCGGGCTTTGCGGGCGGCTCGTCCCTTGCCTTGTTGCACTTCGTCGCAGGACGGCACCGCCCAATCAGATTTCAACCGGAGAATTCGCATGGTATCGAAGATTCGCGCAGGGATTATCGGCACCGGCTTTATCGGACCGGCTCACGTCGAGGCGGGCCGGCGTCTGGGCAACGTGGAATTCGTGGCGGTCGCCGAGGCCAACCAGGAATTAGCACAGGCGAAAGCCACGGCCATGTCCATTCCCAAGGCGTACGGCGACTACAAACAATTGCTGGCCGATCCCGACATCCAAGTCATCCACAACTGTACGCCCAATCATTTGCACTTCGAGGTGAACAAGGACATTCTGGCGGCCGGCAAGCACGTGATCAGCGAGAAGCCGCTGGCCATGACGACCAAGGAGAGCAGCGAACTGGTGCGGCTGGCCAATCAGTCGGGGCTGATTCACGCAGTGGATTTCAACTACCGCTACTACCCGCTGATCCAGCACGCTCGCCAGATGGTCGCATCCGGGCAAGTCGGCGACGTCTTTGCGTTGCACGGATCGTATCTGCAGGACTGGCTGTATCTGCCGACTGACTGGAATTGGCGCTTGCAGCCAGAGATGTCCGGCGAGAGCCGCGCGATCGCCGACATCGGCAGCCACTGGTGCGACCTGCTGCAATTCATCACCGACCTGACCATCACTAAAGTCTTCGCCGACCTGCGCACGATTCACAAGACACGGATGAAGCCCAAGAAGCAGGTCGAGACGTACGCCGGCAAGGTGCTCTCGCCTGAAGACTACGAACCGCAGCCGATCAACACCGAGGACTACGCGTCGGTACTGTTCGAGCTGTCCAACGGCGCTCACGGCGTGTTCACCGTCAGCCAGGTCTCGGCCGGCCGCAAGAACCGTTTGTACTTCGAGATCGACGGTTCCAAGTGCGCTCTGGCGTGGGACCAGGAAAACCCGAACGAGATGTGGATCGGCTATCGCGAGAAGACCAACGAGATTCTGGCCAAGGACCCGTCGCTGTTGCACCCGGCGGCTCGCGAGTACGCGCATTATCCGGGCGGGCACTCCGAAGGCTACCCCGACGGACCGAAGAATCTGTTTCGCAACGTCTATCGCGCCGTCCAAAAGGGTACGATGCCGGAGACGCCCGACTGGAGCACCTTCGAAGACGGCCACAAAGAGGTCGCCATCTGCGAAGCCGTGCTCGCCAGTCACAAGGTCCAACGCTGGGTGGAAGTGAAGTACTAGTAGCGATTTCAACGCTGGGAGGGCGAGGCTCCCGCCGAGCCGAATCGCCCGATGAACGCGGCTCAGCAGGAGCTTCGCCCTCCCGATTCCATCACCGCATTCTGAATCAATACAACCGGGAGGTCACAAAACATGCCAGGCGAAACCTGCAACGTCGCGCTCGTGGGTACGAAATTCATGGGCCGCGCGCACTCGAATGCGTACCTGAAAGTCGCAAAATTCTTCAACCTGCCGGTCATGCCGGTGATGCACACGCTGACGGCTCGCAACGAAGAACAGACCAAGGCGTTTGCCGAACGTTGGGGTTGGCAGAGTTGGACTACAGACTGGAAGGCCGCCGTGTCGAACCCGGAGATCGATCTGGTCGACGTCACCACGCCCAACAACGCGCACGCGGAAAACTCCATCGCCGCGCTGGAAGCCGGCAAACACGTGGCTTGTGAAAAGCCGCTCGCTAATACGCTGGAAAACGCCCGGCAAATGGTTGCCGCCGCCGAGAAGGCCAAAGGGAAAACATTCGTCTGGTATAACTACCGCCGCTGTCCCGCGATCGCGTTTGCCTATCGGCTTTGCCAACAAGGCAAGCTGGGCCGCATCTATCAGATTCGGGGCAGCTACATGCAGGACTGGGCCGGTCCCGACACGCCGCTGATGTGGCGCTTCGATGGCGAAGTGGCCGGCAGCGGCGCGCTGGGCGATCTGTGCGCTCACACGATCGACATGGCCCGCTTCATCACCGGCGATGAAGTCAGTGAAGTGATCGGCGCGACGATGGAGACGGTAATCAAAGAGCGCACGATTCTCGCGTCCGGCGGCGGCGAAATCTCCGGCCGCGGCGCTGCGACCAGCCAGAAAAAGGGAGCCAGCACGGTGGACGACATCGTGCTGTTTCTGGCTCGCATGGAGAGCGGCGCATTGGCCTCGTTCGAAGCCACGCGGCTAGCCACCGGCTACAAAAACGGCAACCGCCTGGAAATCCACGGCGAGAAAGGTGCCGTGCGTTTCAACTTCGAGCGGATGAACGAACTGGACTGGTACGACGCCACGCTGCCGGAAGACGTGCAAGGCTGGTCGACCATCAACGTCACCAACGGAAACGCCAACCATCCTTACGCCAGCGCGTGGTGGCCCGTCGCGCACGTGCTGGGCTACGAACACAGCTTCATCAACCAGACCGCCGATATCCTGACCATGATCGCCGGCGGCCAACCCGTCGTCCCCATGCCCGACTTCGCCGACGCCTACAAAGTCCAGCGCGTCCTGGCCGCCGTCACCGAATCCAACAAAAACCGCAGCCCGGTTCGGTTGGCGGAGGTCAAGTAATGTCTTGGGCCGTACCCAGTCCTCAGTATCCGGTACCCAGCACCGAGCGAGTACTCAGTACTCATTATCTGGTACTCAGCACTTGCGGCGGTAAGCAATGAGCAAGAGACTAACCGACGACTTGCTCGCCCAGTACACTGCCCTGACTCGTGGCGCCGGCGTTGTCGACTTCAGCGGCCGGACGCAGATCGAACTGACGGGCGCTGACCGTACGGCATTCCTGCACAATTTCTGCACGAACGAAATCAGGAAATTGCAGCCCGGCGGCGGCTGTGAAGCGTTCATTACGAGCACACAAGGAAAGATCCTCGGCCATGTGCTGGTTTTCTGCCGCGCCGATTCCCTGGTGCTGGAAACAGTGTCAGGTCAGGGACAGGCGTTGATCGCGCATTTGGACCGCTACCTGATTCGAGAGAAAGTTGAATTACACGATCGCGGCACAGAACGGGGCGAGTTGCTGGTTGGCGGCGCACAGTCGGAATCATTGATGCGAGGTTTGACCGACACCAACTTACCGGCCTCGATCAACGGCAACGCGGACATTGAGCTGGCCGGCATCGCCGTGTCGATCCGCCGAGTCGAGATAACGAGTCCCGCATCTTTTCTCGTCGCCTGCTCCGCCGCTGAGACAGACGCAGTGCGGCAGGCCATCGAACAAGCGGGCGGCATGGCGTGCAGCGACGAAGTGTTTGACATCGCACGCATCGAAGCCGGCTGGCCGCTGTACGGGCGAGACATCACGGATAAGAACCTGCCGCAGGAAGTCAGCCGCGACGCGCAGGCCATCAGCCTCGTTAAAGGCTGTTATCTCGGGCAAGAGACGGTGGCCCGCATCGACGCGATGGGACACGTGAACCGGCATCTCGTCGGTGTCAAATTTGGCGGCGATGATGTGCCGGCGGACGGCTGCGAACTATTCGGCGCGGAGAAAGTGGTGGGACACGTCACGTCCGCCGCTCACTCACCCAAGCTCGACGCACCGCTGGCTCTGGCGTACGTTCGCCGAGAACAAAGCGCCGCTGGCACGAGACTGACATCGGCAGCCGGCGAAGCTGAAATCATCCGTTTGCCGCTGGCAAGATCGTTTAACCCGTAGCCGAAGGCGAGGACGAAAGAGCGGGCAAGGACGGTCAATGGTTTGGCCCTCGCCTGCGGCTACGGGTTAAACGAGGAATGTCAGGAGTCCGCGTTTATGAAATCTCATACCCAGTACTTAACCTTCAATGTCCCCGCGCGGATGGGCTTTGTAAACATCACGCCGCAAGTGGAAGACACCGTGAAGAAGAGCGGCGTTAAAGAGGGGCTGGTGTTGTGCAACGCGATGCACATCACGGCCAGCGTGTTCATCAACGACGACGAGCCGGGTCTGCACGAGGATTACAAGCGGTGGCTTGAACAGCTCGCCCCGTTCGATCCGTCGCCCGAGCGTTACCAGCACAACCGCACCGGCGAAGACAACGCCGACGCACATCACAAGCGACAAATCATGGGCCGGGAAGTTGTCGTGGCCATTACCGGCGGCAAATTGGACTTCGGCCCCTGGGAACAAATCTTCTACGGCGAATTCGACGGCCGCCGGCCGAAGCGCGTGTTGGTCAAAATCATTGGCGAGTAGGGTGGTGATACCGTTTGGGCTCAGACGTACATAATTCAATTTTGCCGGTACAGGGTTGGTGTTTTCAAGTCGCGTTTTCGCCGGCAAAATTGAATTCTGTACGTCTGAGCCCGGCCGCGGTTACAGCGCTGAACGCCAAATGGTATCACCACCGCGAGTAGAAGCGCGGCGCCGATACGTTATAATTGACCGTGTCCATCGACGATCGCCATTTCGAGGAGTTGCCGCATGCCGGTGCATGACTGGAGCCGCGTTCGGCCGGGCAAATTCCACCATTTCCACAATTCGTGGATCTATAAACTCAGCGACCGTCTTAACGCCGGCTTGCTGCCGCCGGGTTTCTATGCGGCCGGCGAGCAAGTAGTGGGAGAGATTGAACCCGACGTCTTGGCGCTGCAGTCTCACGCCACGCCCAATCCGTCGTGGCGCGACGCAGAGGGTGTCGTCGCGGTAGAAGAGCAGCCGCCAAGAGTCAGCTACACGATGGCGGCCGACGAGTCTGTTTATCTAAAGAAGCAGGACCGCGCAGTGATCCGCAGTGTGGACGACGACCGTTTAGTCGCCCTGATCGAAATTGTCTCGCACGCCAACAAGTCGAGCCGCCACGAATTGGATCGCTTACTCCGTAAAATGGCCTCCGCTTTGGACAGTGGAGTACATCTACTGATCGTCGATCTTCAAGCGCCGGCAGCACTCGATCCTCAAGGAATCCATGGCGCGATCTGGGACTATCTTTTCGGCGAGTGCCCCACGGCCCCAATGGACCGCCCGCTGACGCTCGTGTCGTATCGTGCTCAACCTGTCACCGCGTACGTTGAACCGTTAGCGATCGGCTCACGCCTGCCATCGATGCCATTGTTCTTGGACTCGGCATGGTACGTCGAAGTGCCGCTGGAAGAGACTTACACCACAACTTGGCACGGCCTTCCCGATCCGTGGAAAGCGGAATTGGTTGGCTGAAACGATCGGGGTCCGTTGGCTCGATGTAATCACTGTCCCGACCGCTCGAACACATACAATCTATGCTTGCCTTCCGCCGTAGAGACGTCGCAGCCACTCTCAAAGTCCATGCACATGAGTTTTGGATCAGCGGTCGCGTCGATCGAATAGACCTGCGAATCATGAACCGGATGGCTCATGTCAGGATCGTATGTCGTCGTCATGGCCGTGGGTGAGAATGTTAGCAGCGCCTGTTTTCGGTAAGGAACGTCTCGTCCTTCGTCTTGATCCGAAGTGACGATCCACGTACCTAGGATCCGTGCCGTGTCGGGCGTGGTCCACTCACGGTATACCGCGAATGCGCCGAAGGCCAATGCGAATAGAAAGCCGACGCCCAGCATCGTACGCAGACGAAACTGAAACCACGAACGAGCGCGTCTTTGTGTGACGAGAGCTGGCAACCTCGTAACTCCCCATTTCGTTGTTCAAGCGGGTTTGCGCGCGTGAGTCGATCCAGCAATTCGACGCGTGCGTGCCGAGTTATTCCGCCGGCTTGTAATCCCGCCACAGCCAGCGGAGGGAATCGGGTAGGATGGCGCCGCCGTGGTTGCCGTTGTGGGCGCCTTCGCCGTAGACAAATTGGTAGTCGTATTTGGCGAACTTCAACGCGGCGGCCATCTGTTGGTTGGCCAATGGCCAGTTGCCGTGTTCGTTGTCCAGGTCGTGGCTGCCGTCTTGCAGAAAAATTCGTAGCGGCTTCGGTTCGGTCTTGCGGATCAGCGACGGATAGACGTAGCCGCCGCGGATGTTGGTGAAGCTGCCGACGTGACTCAGCACTTTACGAAACTGATCCGGCCGCTCCCAGGCGACGGTAAACGCACAGATACCGCCGCTGCTGATCCCGCAGATTGCGTGGCCTTCGGGATCGTCGGTGATGTTGTAAGACTTGCGGACTTCGGGCAGAATCTCCGTCAACAGAAACCGCGCGTAAGCATCCCCGAGCGAGTCATACTCGACGCTGCGGTTCTCCGGCCGCGGTTGCCAACCGGGCTTGGGTGGCAACTCATTTTGCAAATGGCCCGGGTCAATCAGCACGCCGATCGTGACCGGCATTTCGCCCTTGTGGATCAGTTTGTCAAACACGATCGGCACGCGGAACTGGCCGTTTTCGTCGACGTAGGCATGACCGTCCTGAAAGACCATCAGCGCCGCCGGCTTCGCTTTGTCGTACTGTGCCGGCATGTACGTCCAGTAACGGCGGATGGTGCCGGGAAACACCTTGCTGCTGTCCCACACGTGCATCGTCACCTCGCCGCGTGGCACGTTTTCCTGCCGCACTGAATCCGGGCCATAGTCATAGACCTTTACATCCGTTTCCTGCGCGGCTGCCGGTAATGCAACCAGTAGAAAAAATCCGACGATACAGCGAATCATGGGGGCTCCTTGTGATTGGGCGTTAGGTGGCAGGATCATACCTTGAACGACTTCGTGCAGACAAGCAGTGAATCGCAACCCCGGCCCGATCCTAATGAACAATTCTATATTCGCACGCACTTCGAGGTGCCGGCGATCGACGTCGCTCAGTGGAAACTGAAAATTGACGGCCAAATCGAACGTCCTTTCGAGATCCGCCGCCAACTTCGTGGCGTAAGCTTCCAGCTTGCGTTTCTGGGACACAAGATCCTTTTTCCAACCGATGTTAGACGAAATAACTGGCGGTTCTTGCCGGGCGAGTTTCTGCGGCTGCTGGAAGAGCTGCCCGCGCGAGCCGGCGAAGAGGCCATCAAAACGGCCATCGCGTCCACATGAAAGGTGCGGCGTAGGTCACTTTGTTGATCGCTGAATGGCCGCTCTCCGCTCGGCGGTCAGCGGTCGTTTGAGCACCGCGACGACGTATCTGGTTCCGCCCCGAATTTGATTGGTGTCAAACACACTTACGAGTTCCCAGCCATCCCAACCCAGTCGGTTCAATTCGTAATTGAACTTTTGCGAGTTGAACAAACCGCCCTGAGAGATAAATACCTCGGCGTCAAAGTTGAACGACAGCGTTTCATATTCCCAACCCATGGTTAGTCCTTTCGAAAGTGGCATCAGAGATGCCTGGCCAAGAGTTCAACGATTCCGTCGGGATTGTCCGAGTTCAGCCAGTGGCCACCGGGCAACTCATGCAGGAAAACTCGGCCGGTGGATTTTGCAGCGGCGTCGATGCGAGCGGCAGTTTGCGGGCCGATTAAGTTTGATTCTGTGGCTTTGATAAAATGTAACCGAACGCCCGCTGGCGGCAAATCGACGACGGGCCAGAGATCTGCGTCGTAGAAGCCGAGTAACAGCGGTTCCAGCTCTTCGATGTTGAAACGCCAGCGCACAACGTGGCCCGCGCGTGTCAAGTTCGTCGCCATCCAAGCGGCGACGGGTGACGAGACACCGGCGGCTTGCATGGCTTCCACGGCGGCGGCGCGCGAGGAAAACGTATTCGGCAAGCGGCGAATTACTTGCAGCATGCGCCACGCCTCGCCGGTTGCGCGGGGCACGGGGGCTGGCGTGGAATCGACGATCCAGATTTGCTCTAGCGGCGTGCGGCGCTGTGGGTTGGCGGTCCAAGCCAGTGCAACTTTGCCGCCGAACGAATGACCGCATACGGCCAGACACGGGCCGGGGAGCGAAGCGGCGACAGGCTCTAAATCCTCCGCCGCTTGTTGGATCGTTGGCGAGCCGCTCATGCCGACCGATTCGCCGTGCTCGCGCAGGTCCACGAGCAGGACGCCCCACGTTGGCTTCTGCTGCAGGAAGTTTTTGCTGATCGATGCCCAATTGCGTCCCTGGCCGAAAGCGCCGTGCAGCATCATTAGCCACGAAAACGGCGGCTCGCTCTTCTCGTCGGACTGCAGCAGTTGGAAGTGCAACTGGGTCATATCGTGTGTCTGAATTTGCAAGCATTCAGATTTCGAAGCTTGGCAAAAAGGCACGCTGAATGCTTGCGAATCCAGCTACAAAAAACTGATAGGCGCGGCTACTGCGCCGACGTATGATTGTGGCGATCGAGGTCTTCGAACAGGGCCTTGATGAGCAACGGCAGGACAACGGTGGCGTCGGCGTAGACTTCGGCGTAGCGGCCGCCGTCCGCAGGCGGCATGAATTTACCCCAGCTCACGCCTTCCGAATACGTGCAGCCGGACAGGCCGCCCCAATGAACCGGCTCGGGGCAAATTCGCACGCCGTATTGAAAACGTGGCGGCGTCAGGTTGCTGCCGAGTCGATGGTTCGTGATGTCGTAATACGGAGCCACTTGCTGCGCCCAATTGCGCGGCACGCCTCCGCCAATCGTTAGAATGCCCAACCGTTTGGCGCTGCCGGCGAACCGCGCGTACTCCTGCAGATCGAGGAACGGGTTGAACGGCGGCACGGCTTGCAGCAGTTCTTCGCGCGAAAGAGTCGCCGGGTCGCGGCCCGTTGCCCGCAGCGCTCGGCCCATGGCCCACGTCGATACGTCGAGTCCCATTTCGCTGTCGGTAAATGCCGGAATGAAGACCGGCACGCCGCGCTCGAAAGCGCTGCGCAGAATTCCGGGGCCTTCGTTCATTTCGCTCAAACGCTGTCCGATGGCCCGGCACAACCGTGCCGAACACCATGTGCCACCGTCCGGTTCAACGCTTTCCAAAACGGACCGCACCAGCCGCTCGACGTCGTTCAGGTTGGCTTCCATTTCCAGCGTGTCGTAGATGCGGTTGTAGCCGCGCTCGAACAGCGTTTCATCCGTGTGCGACGGGCTGTAACGGTAGTGCGTCAGGCCGATCGATTCCGTCAAGCCGTGAGCGATCAGAGCGCCGGTTGCCACGACGGCGCTGACGATGCCACGTTCGAGAATGTCACAAATGATGCGACCCTGTTTAGCAACCGTCATCGCGCCGGAAATCGTCAGCACCACGCGGCATTCGGAATCCTCCGTCATGGCCAGCAGGATTTCCAACGCCTCGCCCAATTGCCGGCCGGAAAACGCGGTCTTGGACATCGACCGCACCAGATCGCTGAAGCTGTTTACCTGGTCCAGCGACAGGCTCTCCAGCGGAACCAAACCGTCCGAGCGGCCGTCGTGCAAGTCCGTACGTTTCACAAGATCGGTCCCAGCAAGTTGATTTCAGTGATGCGGGTAATGCGGTACTTTTGGCAACTGCTTAACTTAGACGACGCTCGGCCAAAGTCCAAGGCGGCGGGCGGCGCGTAGATATAAGCCGGATTGCCAATCCGGCCGCAGCACAACTCGCCAATGATTCCCGGCCGGATTGGCAATTCGGCCTACCATTTTTCGCGCCGCTGACCGCCAAGCGTCAATCGGCTACAATGCCGCGCGGCGTGTAACCCGTCAACCGTAAACTGATGGATGTAGCCGAACTCGCCAGAGTTAGGTTTTCCCGAGATCTGGCCAAAGTCTGGCGACTTCGGCTAGCCTGCAATGCGAGGCTAACCGTGGCCAATGGGCATTCGTGTAAAGGAGGCAACGATGTCACGCAAATTTTCGTTCTACATGCTGTTGGGCAGTATTGCCGTGATCGGCGTGCTGTTCTATCGCGTGATGGCGAATTTCATTTTGCCGTTGTTTCTGGCGGTGCTACTGGTCGTCATGTTTCATCCGCTGCATCGTTGGATATTGCAGCGTTGCAAGCAGCGGCAGCGTCTGGCGGCGCTGTTGACCACCGCGGCCGTCATGCTGATCGTGCTGGCACCGGCAGGCGTTGTGCTGACGCTGGCGGCTCAAGAGGGTGCGTCGCTCGTCGGCAGTTTTAACCAAGCGATGGCCAAAGACCGAGTGACCAAGCTGCGACACCGGCTGGGCTTGGACATGCCGTACGCCGATTCGCTACGGAACATCGAAGCCACGCTAACCGGCTTGTTGGAGAAGACGAAGTCGGGTGCGTCGGCGGAAGTACAGCGTTCGGCGGTGCTGAGTGTGCGGCGTGAGTTGGACAAGATCGCCACGTACAAACCGTCCGCATATCGGCTAACTTCCGCGCTCGACGATGTGCAACTTTCCGAGCCCGGATCGTTGGAGAACCAGATCGCGGTACAGCAGGCATTGGCCGAGTTCCGCAACTTTAAGACCTGGCTGCTCGGTGGTACGCCGATCGCACAGATCAGGGAACTGGCTAATCCCGGCGACGAAAGGCTCGGTGAACTGAGCGACCAAACGCTGGCCATGATTCAGCGCGGCTTGCCCGCACTAACCGCAGACACAGCCGTGCTGGTGGGAAAACTAATCCTCGGCACTGGCGTGATGATCGTGGCGTTGTATTTCTTTTTTATTGACGGGCCGAAGATCATCCGTGCCTTAATGCGGCTTTCGCCGTTAGAAGATCGCTACGAAAAGGAGTTGCTCGAAGAGTTTGATCGCATCAGCCGCGCAGTCGTGCTGGCCACGCTGCTATCGGCCGTGGCTCAAGGCGCCCTGGCCGGCGTCGGCTTTTGGTTCGCCGGCTTGGGGTCCGTGTTTCTATTGACATTGTTGACCACCGTGTTCGCCATGATCCCGTTCGTTGGTGCCGCGGCGGTGTGGGTTCCCGCAAGTCTCTGGTTGTACTTTTATGAAGAGCGGACGCTGGCCGCCGTGTTGCTGGCTGTGTACGGCGTGGGCGTGATTTCGCTGGCCGACAACGTCGTCAAGCCGCTGGTGCTGCACGGCCAGTCGAATCTGCACCCGCTGCTGGCGCTGTTGAGCGTCCTGGGCGGCGTGCAAGCGCTTGGCCCGATCGGAATTCTCGTCGGTCCAATGGCGGTCGCATTCTTGCAGACGTTGTTGAACATCTTGCACCGGGAATTGATGGCGCAAGATAAGGAAGCGACCAAATCGACGCAGGGGAGTTAATCGAGTCGTGCAACAATCGCAGCGGTAAAGTCCTTAGTCGCCAGATGGCCGCCCAGATCGCGAGTTTTTTGCCCGTCGGCGAGAGCTTGGTTGTAGGCCGATTTGATGTTGGCGGCCACGGCGCGACAGCGCTCGTCGCCGCGGGTTTCGGCCAGATGATTTAGCATCATCACCGCCGACATCAGCAGGGCCAGCGGATTCGCCACGTTCTTGCCGGCAATGTCCGGCGCGGAACCGTGCACGGCCTCGAAGACCGCCTGATCGTCACCAATGTTAGCGCCCGGCACAACGCCCAGCCCGCCAACCTGCCCGGCACATAGGTCGCTAATCACGTCGCCATACAGATTCTCTAATAGCAGCACGTCGAAGCGCGTCGGATCTTGCACCATCTTCATGCAACCGGCATCGACAATCAACTCTTCGTAGGGCACGTCGGTGTACTCGGCAGCAACCGGCCGAGCGCAGCGCAGGAACATGCCGTCGGTCAGCTTCATAATGTTGGCCTTGTGAAACACGCTGATCTTGCGCCGCTTGCGCCGCCGCGCGAAGTCAAAGGCCCACCGCGCAATCCGCCGGCAAGCGTTCTCGGTTGCCACTTTCATACTCACGACCACGTCAGCAGTGATCCTGTTCTCGATGCCGCTGTACAACCCCTCGGTGTTCTCACGGACGATGATCAGGTCGACGTTTTCAAAGCGTGTCGGCACACCGTCCAAACTGCGCACGGGACGCACCGCCGCGAACAGGTTCAGCCGCTGTCGAAGCTGCACGTTGACCGAAGTAAATCCTTCGCCGATGGGAGTTGAACAGGGACCTTTTAGAGCCACACCGAATTCGCGAATCGCGTCCACAGTTTGTTCGGGCAGCACGTCGAGCCCGCGGTCGATCGCCGCAATTCCCGCGTAGTGCTCGACCCATTCGACCGGCGCCCCCACAGCCGCCAACACCTGCTGCACGGACACGGTCACCTCCGGCCCGATACCATCGCCGGGGATCAGAACCACTTTGTGTTTTTCCACGATCTCCGTCTCCTTTTCCGCCTGCCACGAAATGAACAATGGGTCATTCTAGCGATTCCCAATCGGATTGTCGCCAGTTGCTACATCGTCTGCTACTGCTAAACTGGCAGCCATGCCAGCCGACATTCGCGATGTCGATCCTCGAGTTGTCCCCCGGTACTTTGGTCCGCGTCGAAGTGATCGGTAAGTTACGCCGTGCATATGCGAACAGTCCGAAAATCGGAGATGTGCTGCCATGATCGAATTCACGAAAAAGGAAATCCTTCAGAAGCTCGGGGCCATATGTGCGTTAACGCCCGACGTTCGATTCGGACAGATGATTGCGAATCTTGCTTTTTTAGCGGAGGACACGTCCGAGCAAACGCTTTGGGACATCGAAGACGAAGATTTGCTGCGAGTCATGGAACGGCACGTGGCCGACTTAGCTGAGCATCAGCCCAACAGCGCTTGAATGGCGCGCTGTCTTCGCTCGTCCGCCTCTAACGAACCACAACCAGCGGATCGCGGACTTCCCGTTGCCAGTCTTGCAGCTTACGGTGGAGATCGGTGAGGACGACTGCGTGCCGCGTGTTGTTCGAGAGGTCGTGCATTTCGTCGCGGTCGACGGCGAGGTCGAAGAGTTGGTATCTGTTGATTTGCGGGTAATGGATCAGCTTCCAGCGGTCGGTGCGGATCATGCGTTGGCTGTCGCGGAAGTAACAGAAGACTTGCTCGTGAATCGTGTCCGTTTTGCCGGCCAGCACGTGGGCGAAGCTCTTGCCTTCGACCGTTGCGGGCACAGGCACGTTGCAGAGGTCGCAGACGGTTGGATACATATCGCGCAAATAGACCTGCGCCGCCAGTCGTTTGCCGGCCGGAATGCCGGGGCCGCGGATCAACAGCGGCACGCCGACCGTGTGCTCGTACATGTTCTGCTTGCCGCGCAAGCCGTGACTGCCGATGGCCAGGCCGTGATCGGCGGTGAAGATGATCAGCGTGTTGTCCCACTGGCCGGTCTGTTGGAGCGCCGCGAAGATGCGGCCGATCTGTTGGTCCATGTGCGAGATGACACGGTAGTACATCGCCAGTTCATCGCGCACGTCGGCGGGTGTGCGCGGCCAAGGCAGCAGCAACTCGTCGCGGCCGCGGAAGTTGCCGTGGTCAAAGGGATGCTCAGGCAGGAAGTTTTTGGGCAGCGGCATTTTCGCCGCGTCGTACTTTTCCTCGTAGCCCGGCGGCATGATCAGCGGATCGTGCGGGGCGGTGAAGTTCACGTGCAGGAAGAACGGCTTGTCGCCATTGGGCGACAGCAAGCGAATCGCCGCGTCGGCAAACTCGCCGCTGATGTTGGGAGTCAGCCCGACGCCTTTGCCGGGAAAGAGCGTGCCGTCGTCGCTTTGAAAGATCCAGCCGCGATAGCCGGTGATCTCGCGGCCTTTCCAATCCTGCTGAACGACCGAGAAGCGCCCGCCGCCGCCGGTGAACAGGCCGTCGGTCTCGTCGTAGCCGCGCGTGACGGGCTTGCCGTCGTTGTGCCACTTGCCGACGTAATACGAACGATACCCGCCGCGCCGCATCGCCTCGCCCCATAACACAAGCTGCGGATCGATCTGGCCGCCGAAATCCAGAATGCCGTTGCGAAAGCCGCCGCAGCCGGTCAGTATCTCCGCGCGGCTGGGCGTACAAATCGGATTGGCACATACGGCGCGAGTCAGCACCGACCCTTCGCGCACCAGCCGATCCAGATTCGGCGTCTGAATTACCGAGTTCCCCAGCGCGGAAATCGTATCCGGCCGCTGATCGTCGGCCACCAAGACCAGCACGTTCGGCCAGCGGCGCGAAGCGTGTTGTTCGTTTGCATCAGCAATTTGACTAACGTCCAGAGTCAGCGACAAGAATGTCCAACAGACCAGGGATACGCTTGATAAATGGAAGCAATGCATTACTAAGGGATCCTTTCACCGTCTCGCCTGATTGCCCTCAACGTAACACTAACGTCAGGGCGTCAATTAGTTGGGTTGTAACCGGTTACAGCAGACTTCGCGAGAATCTTGTGCCTCCCGCATTGTTCGCGCACATTACTTGGATGTCATCCGGTGCAAAATGCTGTTTCGAGCACCGAACGAAAACGCGCTTGACGGCATGCGGCATGCGCGCGCCTCCATCCCTTGTCCAGTCCATTGACCGGAAATCCCCGGTAAAGTACACTTGGCGACTCGGACGGGGTCGGCTTTCACGTCGTTCCCGTAAAGGGTGAAGCCAGCCACCTCCCTGTCGTCGATATCGATATAGGTAACAAAAATAGGCATTCAAACACAATGGAAAGTTGGACTGGATTGGCCATCGGCATACTAGGCTCGTTTGTCGCGACAGTCATCTATGCGATCATTGCGATTGTTCTATCCAGTCGATTCAAAAAACAGTTCCGCATCGCAATGAACAAATTGATTGATACGGGGGTGTCTTACATTTACGATAATCAAGCACACGCTGTCGTGGACATCGGGCAGTGTTTCCGTAGGTCAAAAATGATTAAAGTGTTCACGCTTCGTGGAAGCAGCTTCTTTAGTGATATTGGTGACTTGAAATGTTTGATTGAAGACCTGCAACGCTGGCAGGAGTTGTTTCTTTTAATGGCTGACAATACGCCGCCTGAATCAACCAATTTCGCACAAATTCGAGCACATGAATTGGAAACCATTGACAAACAATCGATCAAACAATTCCTCGATGAGATAGCGAGTCACATTGGTATCGCGCGAATGAAGTGTGCCGATAACAAACGACTTACAGTGCGACTTCACAACGTGCCGGCCGTTTTCCGTCTCATTATCTTTGATGACGATCTTTTTGTTCTGTTCTACTCCAGCGGTTCGCGTGCAGCCAGAAATCAAGTCTACCGTTGTCCCGCGAATTCAGAATTGTATAAGTCGCTGGCGCGATACTTCGATCTTGTTTGGAAGTATTCATCGCGAGATCTGCCGGCCAGCTAAAAAATGAGAAACTGGGCTGTTATTCAGACGTGAGGATACTCGTAATTTGATCAATCAACCTAGTCGTTGGCTCGCCAAACCGATTCACAATTACCGCGTCAAACAAATCCCGGTGCTTCAAGAATGCTCGGTTGAGCGTCCGGACCTTTGCAACGCGAACCTCGATTTCGTCGTCGGCTATATTCCGCGCTCTTTGGATCGCAACGAGCGTCTCGCGTGGAGCATTAAATTCCAAAAACAAAACGCGGACTCGCGATGGGTAGTCACGCTTTATTGCTTTGATTGTTTTTATATCATTGCATATGATGAAATGGTGCTTTCCCGCTTTCAGTGATGCGTCGATTTGGGACTTCTGAATGCCATACCTGTGTCCGTATTGACGGTAAATGTAATCATACTCGGTGTGTGTAATATTGTCTCTCGAAATGATTTCATCACCATCGTGTTGCCGTCGTTTCCGTGTCGTCCCTTTACAATGTGTTGTGACCGATGTAAGAACCGTTACAAGTTGTTGCGAAAGCGTTGACTTGCCGGAACCAGAAACTCCGAAGATTAAGTATATGCGCGGAATGCGGACATTGTCATCAGTCATAAATGTGTACGTCTTCACATCGAAGTAGAGATTTGTTTGTTTGAATATAGCATTTTAGTCATGCCTACGTATCGCGTCGCGTTCGATCGACAAGCAGAAGGCCGATGATTGTCTTTGCGTCACGGATTTCACCAGATTGAATCATGCCGAGGGCTTTGACCCACGGAATGACCAAGTTTTCGATTTGCTCGCCAGGTTCCCGTTCTGAGTCGCCAGCGGTTAGACCCGTGGCTACAAACAGGCGCATGCGTTCGTCGAGGATACCGGGAGAGAGATAGAATTCGTGCAGCAGCTCCAGCCGCGCGGCGCGGTAGCCGGTCTCTTCGATCAGCTCCCGCTCGGCCGTCAGCCGCGGATCTTCGCCCGGCTCCAGAGTGCCGGCCGGCAATTCGATCAACGTTTGCTCGACGGACACGCGAAAGTTTTTGATCAGGCAGACGTGCCGGTCGTCAACCATCGGCACAATCGTGACCGAACCGGGATGGCGGACGATTTCGCGGTCCCGCTTCTCGCCGCCGGCGGTCATTTCGGTCACGCGCACGACGCGAAACCGCCGGGCCTCGAGTAATGTGTTGGCGTCGGAACTCATCAGGATTCTCCTTTGAAAGGGGCCGTTGCATTTTCAACAATGGCGAGACTAAAATGGCCAAGTGAATCTCTTCTCCCCGTCGGCTCTCTCGTTCGCGGAGTCATTGTATGGCATCGATGCGGATTAGCCGAGTGCGTCCGGCGTTCACGCTCGTTGAACTGCTGGTGGTGATTGCGATTATCGGTATCCTGGTGGCTTTGTTGCTTCCGGCCGTGCAAGCCGCGCGGGAAGCGGCGCGGCGCTCACAGTGCTCGAACAACTTGAAGCAAATGGGGCTGGCCGTGCAAAACTTTCACGATGTCCGGCGCTTCCTGCCCGCCAGCCGCATTCGCGATCACTGGGCGCCGTGGGCCGTGCAAATCCTCCCGCAAATGGAACAGCAGCCGCTGTACGATCAATGGGATCTCTCGATGCAGTACTATCAGCAGTCGAACACCGCGCGGCTGACCAACGTCAATTCATACTACTGCCCGTCACGCCGCAAACCGCCGCTCAGCAGCACCAAGAACGACATTCCCGACAACGGCAATCCAAATTCCAATCATACGTCGGGTGCGTTGAGCGATTACGCGGTGACGGTCGGCGACGATGGTCCGAACAACGCCTGGAATACGGTCGCTGCCAACGGCGCGATTATCTACGGGACTTCGACGGTCAGCGGCGCGGCTGTCACACGCTGGAACGGCACGACAGCCTTTCAGGATCTGACGGACGGCTTGAGCAGCACCATGATCATTGGTGAGAAACACGTGCGGCTAAACAGCTTTGCCGATGCGAATCAGGGCGACGGTTCAATTTACAACGGCGATCACCCAGGAAATTTCTCGCGCATCGCCGGGCCCGGTTACGCCTTGGCGCGCTCACCCTTGGATACTTATCGCACCAACTTCGGCAGCTACCATCCGGGCATTTGCCAATTCGCATTCGCCGACGGCAGCGTGCACTCGCTCGCCGTGCAAATCAACACCACGACGCTTGGCTACTTGGTCGTGCGCAACGATGGGCAAGCCATTGATCATTACTAAACACAGCCCCCGACTAGCCGGCTAGCCACAGGTCCTTCTAGGAACTACTGAATATACAAAAACTCATTCGCGCTCAGCAGCGCGTGGCATAGACTTTGAAGTGCTTCGCGCTCTACAGCGGGGCGCCTTTTGTTTTGTTTGCTCTCGAAGTAGTCAGCCAGTTGAATGAGAAACGCGACGGCGTCGTTTAACTCTACGGCGGACGGCTCGCGCGCGAACGCCAATTGCCAGGCGCGTGTGATTTGCGCCGTCGTGTCGTCGCCCGCGTCTGCCGAGACGCGAAAGGCAAATTCGACGGCCAGTGTCATCACCAGTTCGCTGTTCATCAGCATCAGCGATTGCGGGGCCACAGTCGAGGCGTTGCGGATCGTGCAGTTTGGCTCCATCGCGGGCGCGTCGAATGTGTCGAGCACGCTGAGCAACCGGCTGCGGCGGACCTGTATGTACACGCTGCGGCGAAACTCTTCGCCGTTCATCGGAATCACCACGCCCGGCCGGCCCGCGTTTAGGTTCTCGATGCCGATCACAAACTGGCCGACCAAGTCGGCCATCACCGGCACAGCAGGGCCAAACGGCTTCGGATTCAGCTTGCCGCTGACGGCCAGCATCGTGTCGCGAATCACCTCGGCCTCAAGGCGCCGCACCGGCATGCGGGCGTAGAGTTCGTCGGCCACATCGCTCATCGGGGCCGCTGGGTCGCGCTGCGACGCTTGCCGGTAGGCGGTCGACGTCATGATCAGCCGGTGCAGCCTCTTCAAGCTCCAACCGTTTCGCATGAACTCGTCCGCCAACAAGTCCAACAGCTCGGGATGCGTCGGGCGCGTGCCGAGAAAACCAAAATCTCCCGGCGTCGTCACGATGCCGCGGCCGAAGTGGTGCAGCCAGACGCGATTGACTAACACGCGCGCCGTCAACGGATGCTGGCCGCTGGTCAGCCATCGCGCGTATGTTAGCCGGCGACCTGTCGATGGCAGCGACGCATCGTTTGCCGGGATCGCGACCGCTTGATGCGAAGTCAACACCGTCAGTTCGCCCGGCGGCAGTTCTTGCTTCGGCTGCTCGAAATCGCCGCGATGAAACAGGAACGTCTTCGGCGGCGTCTGACCGGCCGGTTCCCACAGTGCCCGAACGAATTCTTCCTTGGGCTTGGTGGCGCGAACCGCGGCCGCGTTATCGGCCAGTTTCTTCAACTCCGCCGCAGCCTTGCTGTCGTAAAGATACAGCGAACCGGCGGTGACGTTCACGCTGGGATGTTGCTTTAGCAGTTTCTGTTGCTCGGGCGTACGATTCGCGGCGGGTGTGTCGCGAGCCTCGCGCACCGTGACGCGAACTTCGGCGGGCAGCTTCGCCAATTCGCGCTCGAACGTCTGCTCGATGAACTCCTGCTCCTTCTGCTTGCGCTGCTCTTCTATCTTTTGGGCATCGGCTTCGATCTGCTTCGCCCGCTCGCGGTCGGCGTCGGTGTACAGCGAGATCTTGCGGTCCTTGGTGTTGCGCCAGTTTTTCCAATTCAGCGCCGGCTCGAACACGGCCCGTAGGCGATAGTAGTCCGCTTGTGCGATGGGGTCGTAGCGATGGTTGTGACATTGGGCACAGCCGACCGTCAGCCCCAGCAGCGAGGTCGACACGATCTCGATCGTCTTGGCCATCACGTCGTTGCGAGCCAGATTCTGATCGCCGCCGCCCGAAGCGGTTCCGTCGGGTGCCATCCGCAAGAAGCCCGTGGCCGTCAGCCGATCCGCGTCTTCGGGCGAAAGATTTTGATAGGGCTGCGTCACCAATTCGTCGCCGGCCAGTTGTTCGACGATGAATTGATCCAGCGGCTTGTCGGCGTTCAGCGAACGGATCACGTAATCGCGATACTTGTACGCTTCCGGGCGAACGGGATCTTCGTCGGTGTAGCCTTCCGAATCGGCATA
>JBGTKH010000181.1:0-8441 GCA_041744735.1 Pirellulaceae bacterium
GAATTCACCACGTTAGGCCGGGAATCTGGGAGAGTGGAGCGTGTTCTCTGGTGACCGTGTAGCTTGCAGTCATGTTTCCGCCGACACGGGGTCGGCGGTGAATGGATGTAAAGTCAAACTTGGAACTACTGAATGACTAAAGACCCGCTGGCTTGGATCGGTGACGCATTGGCCGAATGGGACTCGCTAGGTTTGCGGCGGCGGTTGGCAGTGCGCGCTGGTCCGCAGCGTGCGGGCAGCATCTTTCTTGACGGCCGCGAACTAATCAACTTTGGCTCGAACGATTACTTGGGCTTAGCGGCCGACGGGCGGCTGGCCGATGCGGTCAGTCGCGCGTTGCCGCCGGCGGGCTGGGGGAGCGGGGCCAGTCCACTGGTCACTGGCCGCGGCACGCTGCACGCAGAATTAGAAAACGAACTGGCGAAGTTCGAAGGAACCGAAGCGGCGCTGTTGTTTTCGACGGGCTTCGCGGCGAACGTAGGAGCGATCACGGCGCTGGCGGGCAAAGGGGACGTGATCTTCAGCGACGCCAAGAATCACGCCAGCATCATCGACGGCTGTCGGCTGTCCGGCGCGCGGGTGCAGATCTATCCGCATCGCGACGTCGATGGGCTGGCGAATCTGCTGCGGCAAGCCGGCGGTTTTCGCCGTCGGTTGATCGTGACCGATTCGCTGTTCAGCATGGATGGCGATTTGGCGCCGCTGGCGCAACTGGCCGAACTGGCCGAGCAGCACGACGCGATACTGATGGCCGATGAAGCGCACGCCACCGGCGTCTTCGGCGATCGCGGTCGCGGTGTTACGGAATCGTTGGGAGTGGAAGACGGCGTTCACGTGCGCATCGGCACGCTCAGCAAAGCACTCGGGTCGATCGGCGGTTTCGTCGCCGGCCCGCAGAAGCTGATCGATTGGTTGGCGAATCGCGCTCGCACGTACGTCTTCTCAACCGCTCCGCCGGAGGCAATGGCCGCTGCCGGGCTCGCCGCTCTGCGCATCGTTCGCGACGAGCCGCATCGCCGCATGGAATTGCTCGACCGCGCCGCTCAGCTTCGCGAGCAACTCACCGAACAGGGCTGCCAGATCGGCGACTCTCAAAGTCAAATCATCCCCGTTCTCATCGGCGACCCGACTCGCACCATGCACGTTTCCGCCGCCCTCCGCGACCGCCGACTGTTCATCCCCGGCATCCGGCCACCGACGGTCCCCGAAGGCCAGTCGTTGCTGCGCATCAGCATGACTTTCGCTCATTCCGGCGCAATGCTAGACCAACTGCTGACCGCACTTGCCGCCGCCAAGCGCTTGTAGAAGCCCCTGACGAAAGTCAGGGGAGCTGTCACTCCCACACCTAATCGCGCCGGTCACGACCAAACGGAAGCCCCTGACGAAAGTCAGGGGAGCGGTCACTCCCACACCTAAGCGATCCGGTGCCCGTAGTCAACTCATTCTTTGCGTGGTACAACAGTTGACTGATCATGTCTCGAACACGACTGCCACACCTCTCGAGGGATTGGGACTATGGCCGAAAAGAACGCCGATGAACGCTGGGTAGGGTTTGATTTGGGCGGCACAAAAATGCTGGCCACGGTCTTCGACGAAGAATTCAAGCCGCTAGGCAAGATGCGGAAGAAGACCAAAGGCCACGAAGGTGCCGACGCGGGGCTGGCGCGGATTGTAACCGTGATTCGCGGCGCGCTGGAGGAAGCGCAAGTGCCCGCCGAAAATTTGACGGGGATCGGCGTGGGTTGTGCCGGGCCGCTCGATTTGGATAAGGGTATTCTGTTCGATGCACCGAATCTCGGCTGGCGCGACGTGAAGATCAAGGAGACGCTGGAGAAGGAATTCAAGTGCGCGGCGGTGGTGACCAACGACGTCGATGCAGGTGTGTACGGTGAATATCGATTCGGCGCTGCCAAGGGGGCGCGTTGCGTGCTGGGTGTTTTTCCCGGCACGGGCATCGGCGGCGGGTTGGTTTACAAAGGACAAATCTTTCGCGGCCGCCAAAGCTCCTGCATGGAGATCGGCCACATCCAAGTGATGGAAGGCGGGCCGTTGTGTGGTTGCGGCCATCTGGGATGTTTGGAAGCGGTGGCCAGCCGGCTGGCTGTGTCGGCCGCAGCGGCTCAGGCGGCCTATCGTGGCCAAGCCCCGCATTTGCTCGAAGCGGCTGGGGTCGACTTGGCAGACATCCGCAGCGGCGCGCTGGCTTCGGCCATCAAAGCCGGCGACAAAGTAATCGAAGAAATTGTGCGCAACGCGGCGGCACACATCGGCACGGCCGTGGCCAGCGTCGTGCACTTGCTGGCGCCGGATGTCGTGGTGCTGGGAGGCGGCTTGGTCGAAGCGATGCCGGATTTGTTTGTGGACATGGTCGGAACCTCGGCGAAGAAGCGCGTCTTACCGTCGTTCACGAAATCGTTCAAGGTCGTGGCCGCGAAGCTGGGCGACGACGCGACCGTGATGGGCGCTGCTGCCTGGGCGAAAGAAATGTGTGCCGACACGGTATCATGTTGAACGACAGCACCAGCACCTCGGAACGCGTGCCGGCCGAGACGAAACGCTCGGTGGCGCCCGTGGCGGTAATCGACATCGGCACCACGTCGATTCGCATGGCGGTGGCGGAGGTCGACCAGCAGGGCGGCGTGCGCATCTTGGAGACGCTGTTTCAGGCCGTGAACCTGGGCAAGGACGCGTTCACCCGTGGTGCCATCAACAAGTCCACAATCGAAGAATGCGTGCAGGTGCTGAAGAGCTATCGCCGGATTCTTAAGGAATATCAGATCGTCAAACCGCAACAGATGCGCGTGGTGGCGACCAGCGCCGTGCGCGAAGCTCGCAACCGGCTGGCGTTTCTGGACCGCGTCTACATCGCCACGGGCATTCACGTCGAAGCGATCGACGAGGCGGAAGCCAACCGCATCACGTTCATGGGCGTCAAGCCGTTTCTCGAATCCGAGCCGGCTCTGGCGGTGGCCAAAACGATCATCATCGAGGTGGGCGGCGGCAGCACGGAACTGCTCGTCGTGCAAGGCGGCGACGTCGTCTTCGCGCACACATATCGTTTGGGTTCGTTGCGATTGCGAAAAACGTTAGAAGCCTATCGTGCCCCGACGGTCAAAGTCCGCAATATCATGGAGTCGCAAATAAAACGTACGGTCGAGCAGATCGTACAGCACGTCTCGACACAAGACGCGCTGGAGATGGTGGCCTTGGGGGGCGACGTGCGCTTCGCCGCCTCGCGACTGTTGCACGAATGGAACCCGGACAGCTTGGGCAAGCTGCGAGTTCAGGCCTTGGAAAGTTTCACCGATAAGATGTTGTCGCTGTCGGTCGACGAACTCGTGCAAAAATACCATCTAACGTTTCCCGACGCGGAAACACTGGGCCCGGCACTGTTGGCATACGTACTATTGGCGCGGGCTTTAAAGCTCGAACAAATCCTGATTACCAAATTCAACTTACGCGACGGTCTATTGAAAGAAATGGCGGCCAAGGAAGCTTGGACCGAGGATTTCAACAATCAGATCATTCGCTCGGCCCTGGCCCTTGGCCGCAAGTTCTCCTTTGATGAGGCACACGCCCGCCATGTTGCAAATCTTAGTAAAGCCCTGTTCCAGGCATTAGCTGATGAACATCAGTTGGATCAGCGCTATCAATTGATGTTATATGTTGCAGCGCTATTGCAAGAGATCGGTCTGTTTATTAGTAACCGGGCGTACCACAAACATACGATGTACTTGATCAACAATAGCGAGCTGTTCGGGCTCAGTAAGAGCGACTTGCTGCTGATCGCATTGGTGGCGCGCTATCATCGCCGCGCTTCGCCACAGCCGGACCACGAGGGTTACGCGACCCTGGACCGCGAACGCCGCGTGGCTGTGGCGAAAATGGCTGCGATCTTGCGCATCGCCGGGGCCTTGGACGAATCGCGCAGCCAGCGAATTCAGGATTTAGACTGTGTGTGCGAAGACGGCCGGCTGTTGATTTCGATTCCGCGTGTCGACGACCTATCGCTGGAACAATTGGCCCTGCGGCAAAACGGGTCCCTGTTTGAAGAGATCTTCGGCCTGCAGGTGCTGCTGCGCCAAGTACGGAAGTGATTACGAATTACGAATTACGAAGGACGAAGGACGAAAGTAATCGGTATGACGACTACCTAATGTCTTTGTTCGTAATTTGTAATTCGTAATTTGTAATTCCTTGAGGTTGGTATGAGCCAGAACGAAGCAAAATTCTTTAACCGCGAGCTGAGCTGGCTTGAATTCAATCAGCGGGTGCTGGATGAGGCCTGTGACAACGATGTTCCGCTGTTGGAACGTTTGAAGTTTCTGGCCATTACGGCGTCGAACCTGGATGAGTTCTTCATGGTCCGCGTTGGCGGCTTGCAGCTTGTGGCTCAACGCGGCAGCACTTCGACGGACCCGGTCGGCATGTCTGCCGAACAGCAGCTTATGGCCTTACGCGAGCGGACGCGGCGAATCACTACGAGTCAGTACGACTGTTTCACGAAGGAGCTCGAGCCCGCGCTGGCCGCGGCCGGCTTCCGCCGCTTGAAACCCACAGAGCTCACGTCGCGGCAAGCCAAGGCCGTTGAGCAGATGTTCGAGAGCGAGCTGTTTGCGATCCTCTCGCCGATGGCGGTAACATCTGTAGACGACTTCCCGTTGTTGGTGAACCAGATGCTCAACGTCTGCGTGCGGCTGGAGCCCGCGGCGGGCGAGCCCGACAAGCCGCGGTTCGCGATCATTCCCTTTACGCGCTCCTTGCATCGCTTCATCACGCTGCATTCCGAGGGCGGTTACGCGTACTTGCTGCTGGAGGATGCCGTCAGCATGCACGTCGGCCGATTCTTCTTCGGCGAGCAAGTCGTGGAATGCGTGCCGTTTCGCATCACGCGCAATGCGGACCTAAGCATCCGCGAAGATTTGGCGCACGACCTGCTTGTAGGCATGGAGGAGATCCTGGACGCCCGCAAACAAAGTGCCTGCGTGCGGCTGGAGATCGCCGGGCACGCCAGTGACACGTTGCTGTCATTTCTGGAGCAAGGCCTGGACGTTACCGGCGACGACGTGTTCAAGGCGCCGGGGCCACTCGATCTGTCTTCGTTCATGCGGTTGACCGACGTACCAGGCTTCGACGCACTCAAGTATGAAGCCTGGCCGCCGCAACCATCGCCTCACGTGGATCTGACGACCAGCATGTTCGACGTGCTCTCGCGCCGCGACGTGCTGCTGTATCATCCTTTCGACGGCTTTGAACCGGTGGTGCGGCTGATCGACGAAGCGGCGGCCGACCCCGAGGTCCTGGCGATCAAACAGACGCTGTATCGCACCAGCCGCAACAGTCCGGTCGTCGCGGCTCTGAAGCGGGCGGCCGAGCGCGGCAAGCATGTCACGGTGATCGTTGAACTGAAGGCTCGCTTCGACGAGGCCCGCAACATCGTCTGGGCGAAAAACCTGGAACAGGCGGGCGTGCAGGTGATCTACGGCGTCAAAGGGCTCAAGACGCACGCCAAGGTCTGCATCATCGTGCGCCGCGAACCGCACGGTATTCAGCGTTACCTGCATTTCGGCACGGGCAACTACAACGAGATTACCGCCAGGTTGTACACCGACGTCAGCTTCATGACTTGCAACGAAGAGTTGGGAGCAGACGCCAGCAGCTTTTTCAATGCCATCACCGGGTATTCACAACCGCAAGCGTTTCGCAAGATTGAGGCCGCGCCGCTGGGACTGCGCGAAAGTCTGCTGGAAATGATCCAAGTCGAAACGCAGCGGAAACGCGAAGGCCAACAGGCCCGCATCATGGCCAAACTGAATTCGCTGGTGGACCCGCAGATTATCGACGCGCTGTACGAAGCCTCGCAGGCCGGCGTGAAGATCAAGTTGAACGTCCGCGGGATTTGCTGCCTGCGGCCCGGCGTGCCGAAGCTGAGCAAGAACATTTCGGTGGTCAGCATCATCGACCGGCTGCTGGAGCACAGCCGCATTTTCTACTTCTATCACGGCGGCGACGAACGTGTGTTTATCTCCAGCGCCGATTGGATGCCGCGCAATCTGGATCGCCGCGTGGAACTGCTGGTGCCCGTCGAAGATCCGGCCTGCCGCCAGCGCCTGATCGACATCCTGAAAACGTGCTTCCGCGACACGGCCAAAGCGCGGCGACTGTTGCCCGATGGAACCTACAAGCGCGTAAAACCGGGCAGCGGCGAACAGCCGCTGCGTAGCCAAGAGAAGCTTTACAATGAGGCCGTCGCCGCCGTCCAAATGGCAGAGCAAACACAGCCGACGGTTTTCGAACCGCACCGCGCCGCGGGCAGCGAAGAGTAGTCACCATGAAAACCCTGCTCATTCTACGACACGCCAAATCGAGTTGGAAGCAACCGGACCAAGCCGACCATGACCGGCCGCTGAACGAGCGCGGCAAGCGCGACGCTCCGCGCATGGGGCTGTTGCTGCGCGAGGAAGATCTCGTGCCTGATCTGATCGTCAGCTCCACAGCCAAGCGGGCGAGAAATACGGCGGAGAAAGCTGCCGAGAGTAGCGGCTATGGCGGCGAGATTCAATTCACCGACACCCTGTATCTCGCAGCGCCCGCGTCGTACATCGGCGTCTTGCGTGAAGTCTCCGACGATCACTCGCGCGTGATGGTCGTAGGTCACAATCCCGGATTGGAACAATTGCTGAATGTGTTGACGGGCGACGAATCCGCGCTGCCGACCGCGGCCCTGGCCTGCGTCACACTCCCCATCGACCGCTGGCAGGACTTCAGCGCCGACACTCGCGGCCGTCTCGTTAAGATTTGGATTCCGAAAGAACTGTGATGCCCACGACGCACCAACTCGAACCGGGCCAGGAAATCCGCTTGGCCGAATTGCCGACTAAGGCGAAACCGTTTTGTGACAACCGCAAGGCTGCTGAAGCAGAGTTCGAATCGCTGCGGGAAGAATTGATTGACTTGCAGTATCGGCTGTACGCACATGGAAAGCACAAACTGCTAATCGTGCTGCAGGCCATGGACGCGGGCGGCAAGGACGGCGCAATTCGCCACGTGTTCCGCGGCGTGAATCCGCAAGGCGTGCGTGTGACCTCATTCAAAGCGCCGACGGCGGAAGACTTGGCTCACGATTTTCTCTGGCGCATTCACAAGGCTGTTCCCGCCGCAGGCATGATCGGCGTGTTCAATCGCTCGCATTATGAAGACGTGCTGATCGTGCGCGTGGAGCATCTGGTGCCCGAGCTGGTCTGGCGGGCCCGCTATGACCAGATCAATCAGTTCGAGCGGATGCTGGCCGACAGCGGCACGACGATCCTGAAGTTCTACCTGCACATCTCGCCGGCAGAACAGAAGGAGCGCTTTCAAGCGCGGTTGGACGATCCACAGAAGCGCTGGAAGTTTTCGCTGGAGGATTTAGAGAAACGCAAGCAGTGGGACGATTATCAGGCCGCGTATGAAGAGCTGCTCGAGCGCTGTACCACGCCCTGGGCACCGTGGCATGCGATCCCCGCCGATCAAAAGTGGTACCGCAATCTGGCCCTGACGCGCGTGATCGTGGACACCATCAAACGGCTCGATCCGCATTGTCCGCCGGCCTCTGACGCGCTGGTCGGTGTTGTGATAGATTGATGGCATGGCACGATTTCGCAAATGGATTTCGCGTGTTTCCGCGGATGATCGGTTGGTGGATGTTGCCGTGCGCTCGCTGAAGAGTCGCTTGGCCGCGGTCGAGCATTACTTACCGCTGGCCGCCGAACAGGCGGCGGACGACGTCGAACACGTTCATCAATTGCGCGTCTGGTCGCGGCGTGCCGCTGCTGCGTTGAAGCTGTACTCCGAATTGTTGCCGCGCCGCCGCGCTCGGTGGCTGGAGAAGAAATTGAAACGTATTCGGCGCGCCGCGGGAGACGCGCGAGACGGCGATGTGTTGATCCAGCGGCTCGCCGGCGACGAATCGCAGCCTGGCGCCGCGACGTTGCTCGAATCGGTCCGCCAGCGGCGCTGCGAGGCGCAGCAGCCAATTCTGCACATGCACCAGCGGCTGATCGTCGGCGACCGGTTGGCTCGGCGGACGGCACGGCTGTTGAAACGCGCACGACAACGCAACATCGTGAGTTCCGAACTTGAGCCGTCGTTCGGCGATTGGGCCGAGACACGATTGGACGCCGCGGTGACGGAATTCTTCGACGCCGTTCCTTCCGATCTGACGGACGACGAAGCCTTGCACCAATTTCGGATTCGCGCCAAGCAACTGCGTTACGTCATGGAACTGCTGGCCGCCGCATTTCCTCGCTCGTTTCGCAAACAACTCTATCCGCAAATCGCTGCGCTACAAGATAAGCTAGGCGCAGTCAACGACCACCGCACAGCCATCGCCCAAATTGGCCGCTGGATCGACGAACACCAGGACGAACAAGTCCGCGAGTATTTGCAATTCCGGCTCGCCG
>JBGTKH010000182.1:0-9536 GCA_041744735.1 Pirellulaceae bacterium
TGAGTCGCATCCGCGGCCGCGACGACCTGTCGTGCTGCGCGCGGCTCGAACAGCACAGCGGCCAGAGACCCATCGACAAACAAGCGAGCGGGACCGTTCGAGGCTCCGTTGAGCGGCGACGAGCCTAACGCCGGACCACCGCCGACAAACAACGCGTTGCGGCTGACCTCGACCACGTCGCCGCGCGTGTCTTGAATCCGGCCGTCGTGTTTGTTGTAAATCAAACCCGCATTGAACGACGGAATCCACAATGCACTGGCCGCATTCATGCGCGCCTGAGCTTCGCGAACCCGCTCGACCGCCAGCGCGATCTGCAAATTATTCGCACCGGCCAATCGCAACGCCGTGGGCAGATCGATCGGATAACAATCCTCCGGCACCGTGGTTTGCGACCTGCTGTCCGATGGCAGCAGTTCATCCGGTGTCGGAAGCGGGGCCGCGGTTTGCACTCTGGCCAGTGTGGTCGTTTGGTCGCGACTCTCGTCGGTGCCTTGAACTTCCTGCTGTGCAGCCGACAGCTCTGCTCTGACTGCACTCGACGAATGTACGCGACTCTCGACCGGCGACGTACTAAAATCCGGGTGTGGTGGAATGAGGCAACCTTGGGTGATGGCCAATGCGCACAGCAGTAAAATGACGAGCGACTTCTGTCGCCACGTGGTTTCCTGCCGTCGTTTCATTGCTAGCCCTCCGTGGCCGTTAAACTCCGTGCAACCCGTACATTTTATCAACTATCGACGCGAGCGGTCGAAATGTGAAGTGATTTGCTTCGTGAGTTAGATTTCGCCCACGGATGGCACGGGTGTTACTTTGTGGCCGTCGGAGAGTTGGCCGCCGCCGGCGCGGACGATTTGTTCGTGGCCTTCGAGGCCCGTGGCAATGCCGACAATCGTGCCGTCTTGATAGTTCGTAGTCACTACTCGTTTGCGGCACACGCCGTCTTCGACAACGTACACGAACGTCGCCGCTCCGTCGATCAACAAGGCCGACGACGGGATGACCGACGTCTGCGGCATCTCTTCAAGATACAGCGTTACGTAGCCGTAATAGCCGGGCAGCAGGCGATGCTCCGGATTCTCTAAATCAATCTCCACGCGCATCATGCGCGAGGTGGCATCGAGAGACGAGGAATAGCGAGTGACTTGGCCCACGAATTTTTCGCCCGGCAGCACGTTGACTCGGTCCAGCACGGCCCGGTCGCCGCGGTCGAGCCAGCGGACTTCGCTCATCGACAGATCGACGAACACGCGCACCACGTCCGTGCGCGTGACCGTGAGCAGCGGCTTGGCGGCGCTGTTGCCTTGTGCCGGCTGAATGAAAGCGCCCCGATGCACCCAGCGTTTAATGACCAGCCCGTCGAACGGCGCCGTTATTGAGGAGTATTGCACGAGCGCTTGCACGCGCTCGTAATCGGCCTGCGCCACGTCCACTCGCGCCACGACACTGGCGTGATCGGACTTGGCTTTGTCCAAACTCGCCTTGACCGCGCTGACGCCGGCTTCACTGGTGCAAATGCGAGCGGCGATGCTGGCCAATGCGGCCTCGGCGGCGTCGTGCTGAAACGTGACCTCATCCAGTCGCTGCGCCACCACAGATCCGCGATCGACAAGCTGCCGCGTGCGATTCAATTCAGCGACGCGGAATTGCAGATCCGCTTCTTTCTCGCCGCGCAGCGTCTTCGCCTCGTCGCGCATCGCTTCGGCGCGCACGACTTCGGCTTCCTCTTGGCGGATCGCGGCCAGTGCCTGATCGACGTCGGCCTCGGCCCTCGCGATTTCGGCTTTCTTTTGCTCCAACTCCTTGAGCATTTCCGGCACGTACAGCTTCGCCAGCTCTTGCCCTTTGGTCACGCGGTCGCCAATGTCGACGTAAATCTCTTCCAAATAGCCGCCGACCTTCGCGAACAACTCGGCCGTTTCAAATCCTTCGACCGAGCCGGGAATCTCGACCGACTGTGTCAGGTCACGCTGTTGGACGGCCACGGTTTCCACACGTACCGGTTCCGCGAAGCCGGAGTTGTCGGCATCCGTTGGCGTGCCGCGCGAAGTGACTTGGCCGCAGCCGGTGACAGACATAAAAGCAACCGCAATTAGAATTCTTTCAACATTCCTCATCCGCGTGCTCCTCATTGACTTGCTTCAGCCGCGACGGCAGCCGGCGGTTGTTTGATTAGCGAGTACATGCAGGGTACGACAAACTTCGGCAGCAGCGTTGCGGCGATCACACCGCCGACGATCGTTAGTGCCAAGGGTTGATCGGCGTCGCTGCCGGCAAATCCGACGGCCATCGGCAGCAGCGCCAGGATCGTCGTCACCGAAGTCATCAAGATCGGCCGGAAGCGCACGATCGCTGCTTCGTAAACGGCCTCTTCCGGCGACTTACCTTCACGCACTCGCTCGTCGGCGAAGTCCAGCAGCACGATCGAGTACTCGACCACGATGCCCATCATCATGATGATGCCCATCAGCGACTGGATGTTCAGATGCGTGCCCGTGCACCACATGATCACGGCCACGCCGACCAAGCCCAACGGGATCGTGGCCATCACCACCCACGGCGTGGCGAACGATCGCAGCAGGGCCACCATCACCAGAAAAATCAGCATCGCCGCGACCGCCATGCCGCCTGCGAATTGCCAGAACGCCGCGCGCATGCTGCGCACCTCGCCCTGCATTTCGATCGTGTAGCCTTTGCCGGCGTATTTGGGGCCGAAGAGTTCGTAGACTTGGCCGCGCTCGGTGGTTGACGAGACAAGTTTCAGTTCGGAGTCGGCCTCCAGCCGCCGCTCGATGGCCGCCACGACCGAGCCCACGTCGTGCCCCGGCTCGACATTCGCGTAGATGTCGGTCGCGCGAGTGATGTTGCGATGACTGATCACAGCCGGGCCCGTCTTCTGCTCGATGTGAGCCAGGTTGCGTAGCGGCACCGGCTGTTTGCTGCCGTCGCCGGTCACCGGAATGTTGAGCAGCGTGTCGAGCGAATTGATGTCCTTCTCCTCATACTGCACGCCCATGAAATAGTGATTGCCGTTCCGCGGATCGATCCAGAACGCGGGCTCGAAGTTGATCGAGCTGTTGGTGGCGCTGACCAGGTTCTTCATCACGTCGTCGACCGAAACGCCTTGATACGCGGCCAAAATGCGGTCCATCTGCACGTCCAGAATCGGATAATCCATTCGTTGAGCGATGCGCACGTCCACGGCGCCGTTGACTTGCCGGGCCTGATCGGCGATCAGCCGCGCGATGTCCTGCGATGTTTTCAAATCCGACCCGGTGATTTGAAAATGGATCGGCGAGGGCTCGCCCATGTTCAACGCCGCCGTCAACATTCCGCCCGTGTCGAACGCAAACTCGACGCTGGGAAACTGGTGGTTCAGCTCCTTGCGCAGTTCGGTCACGACGTCAAACACATCGGGCCGGCCGGACTTTTCCTTGAGCTGCACGAGCATGAAAGCGTCCATCGGTCCCGTGTTGGGCGTGTAAGCCGCTGGCCAGTCCATGAGCACGCCGATGTTGGAGATCAGCATCTGCAGGTGCGACTCGGGATGCTGCTCCTGCCGCAGCGCGAATGCGGGATCTGGCGTGCCGAGTCGCTCGATGACGACTCGTTCGATTCGCTGCAATGTCTCTTCGCTGCGTTCGATCCGCGTCCCCGACGGCAGCCGCACGTACAGGGTGAACTGGCCGCTATCGATCGACGGGAATAGCTCCTGACCAGTCCGCGACAGCAGCACCATCGACGCGGCGAAAATCAACACCGACCCCAATAGCACCGCATACTTCCACCGCAGTGTGCGGCGCAGCAGCCAACCATAGCCGTGAATGATCGGCGCCAGCCATGTGTGCTCTTCGTCGCGAAGCGTCGACATGCCGCGCACCCCGAGCAACTTCATCGCGCACACCGGCACAAAGAAAATGGCCACTAAGTACGACGCGACGACGGCAAACGTAACGGCCACGGCCAACGGCGTAAACAGAAATCGTGCGATGCCCGACAGAAACACGATGGGATAGAACACGATGCAAAACGTGATGGTGGAAACGAGAATCGGCAGAGCCACCTCGCGCGTGCCGTCCACAGCGGCGTCGAACGAGGTCTTGCCCATCCGCGAGTGGCGCACGATGTTCTCCAGCACCACGATCGATTGGTCCACTAGAATCCCAACTGCCAATGCCAGCCCGCCCAACGTCATCGCGTTCAGCGTATCGCCCGTATAAAACAGGCCGATCAGCGCCGCCAGAATCGACAGCGGAATCGCCAGCAGAATGATCACCGTCAGCCGAAGGTTGCGGAGAAATAGCACGACGATCAAGCCGGCCAACACGGCGCCTAAGCCCGCGGCCACTTGCAGGCCGGTGATGCTTTCGCGAACGCCGATCGACTGGTCCATCACGACACTCAACACCAGAGTTTGCATCTTTGGATTGTCGGAATTCATTTCTTTCAGCCGAGCCAGAATCCGCGACAGCCGGTCGTTGATCGCGTCGACGATTTCGATCGTGTTCGCACCGGGCTGGCGATAGATCGGAATGTAAACCTGCCGAGCTCCGTTGATCCGCACGACGTTGGTTTGAATCTGTCCCGCGTCGCGAACTTCGCCCACGTCGCGCATCAGCACGGGAGCGCCGTTGACGACCTTGATCGGCGTGTAGTTCAGCTTCTCGACTGTGTCGGGCAGCGCGTTGGTGAAGATTTGAAAGTCGATGTCGCCCATCTTGGCGTTGCCGGCGGGAATCAAGACGTTTTGTTTGAGCAGCGCTTCCTGGACGTCCATCAGCGACAGACCGCGGGCGTCCAGCTTCTCGCGATCGACGTAGGCCAGGATGCGCCGCAGCTTGCCGCCGTAAACCGCAGGCGCGATCACGCCTTGAATGGATTGCAGTCGATTGCGCAGCTCGAAGTAGGCGATGTCGTACAGTTCCTTTTCGTTCATCTCCGTGCTGGAGACGCTGACCAGACACAACGGCACGGAGGCGGTGGGATCGAAAGGCATGACCATCGGCGGGATCGTGCCGGGCGGCAGGTAGAACATGTCGCTGACGGCGTAGCTGGTCACTTGGCTCATCGCCGTGTCCATCGAGATGTCTTCGCGGAAGAAGTCCTTGACCACGCACACGCCCAGCATCGCCTTGGCCTCTTGATGCTCGATGCCCACCGACTGGCCGGTCCAGCGTTCCATGCGGCTCATGATGTCGCGTTCCATCACTTCCGGCGGCATGCCGGGGTAGAACGTCACGATCTGCACCGCGGGCGTCTTGAAGATCGGCAGCAAGTCCGCGGGAATCTGCTGATATGAGACCACGCCAATGACCAATATCATCAGCGCAACCACCAGCACCATGTACGGGTTTTTCAAAGCGGCTTGAATCATTTTTTTACCATCCTGGTTCCCAAGCTCCGGCTTGGGAACCGGTGTCCTCGAAGCTCTGCTTCCGGCATCGTGAAGCGGAGCTTCCGGTAGTTGCGTTCCCAAGCTGGAGCTTGGGAACGAGAGTGTTGAAACGTGTTCGGTGGCATTTTCAGAAACTATGCCGACGGCGGCCGATTCGCGTGGTCCTCCGGATACGTCCCATAGGCACGCAGCACTCGCAGTAGCCGGGCGGCGTCAAGTTGGCCGATCACAAGCACGATGTTGCGGTCGATTTCGCCCAGCACCATTTGATAGTCGCCCTCGCGGCATTGATGGGTCTTCTCGCGCATCAGCGCCTGCTGCTGATGCGGAAAGTGCAGCAAGCTCTCTCGCGGCAGAATGAACACAGACACCTGGCGGCCATCGACCTCGCCCAGCACATAGGCCGCTTCGTCATCGGCCAGTTTGCAAACGCCGCCGCCGCGCACGTCGAAGCCCGCGTCCTTGCGCGGCGGGCAGCGCACGGCGAAGGTCACGCGGCGGCGCAGATAATCTTCGACTTCGTGGTCTGACTTGCTGGCGAACTCGACCGCTTCGCGACCGTCGAGCAGTGCCGCGTGGCGTGTGACCGACAACTTGGCAAGATCATCAGCACCTGCGTTTGTGCCGAAGCGCCAAACGCCGAACAAAATCAGAACACCGGCAGCCACGGTCAAAGCCGCGCTGATTAACAGCCACCGCTTGGCAGAAACGGCGCGCGACAATTCGGTTTGAACCAGAACTTTTCGCCACAATTGCGGCGACGGCGGCTGCGGGCCAAGCTGTTGGCGCAGCCGGTCTTCCAACTGGCTTTGTTGGAAGTACCACTTGGCACACTTCGCGCAGGTCTGGAGATGTTCGTTCAACTGCATGAGCAGCGGCGCGTCACCCTCGGAGTCGTAATATAACTGCCAATGCTGGCGAACGTCTTCACAGTTCATGGGTCACCTATGTCTTTGGACTGCGGCGACTCGTCGCCGCTTTAGGAGTTTTGGATCGCCACGCCGAATTGCACACGACTTCGACTCCCACATCCGATGAAAGGACACGACCCGCCCGGTCAACGTCCCAAATTCCTAAGGCGGCGACGAGTCGCCGCACTCCAAAGGGTCGTCCTGCTTCAACAACCCGTGGTCGCGCCCGTACTCGACCAGCCGCAGCCGCAAGTGCTGCCGGCCGCGCGACAGGGCGCTCATCACGCTGCCGATGGGCACGTCCAACACCTCGGCGATTTCGCGGTACTTGAAATCGCCGACGGCCCGCAGCAGCAGCACGGATCGCTCCAACGAGCTTAACTGGTTGACCGCATCGGCCAACGATTGATCGCAACGATCCAGCACGGCGTCCGGCGCTTCGAGCAAAATCTCCAGCAGCGGCTCGTTAACCGCCAACTCCCACGTCTCTTCGATCGGCGGCTCCTCCAACAGCGACTGATGCCGCGACCTCTGATAGCGTCGATTACGGGCGTAGATCTCCAGATTCAAGTAACGAAAGATCCAGGCCCGGAAATTCGTTCCTTCCACGTAACGATGAAAGTCACGAAACGTGTTGGCCACCACGCTCTGAAGCACGTCCTCGACCAAGTTCGGGTCCTGCAGACTGTGACGGCAATACGTCTCCAGCGCTCCCTGAAGCGGCTCCAGGTGCTGCAAATACCGTTCGGCCTTGGCGGAATCTTTCCCCAAACACTCCTCCTGAGACGCCCCTCTAGAGATGAAATGATTCTGCCCGCCCGTTTTATTCCACGGCCGGGCACTTTTCTTATTTTTAATGGCCGACGAGATACCGCGGAGGCCATACTTTGCCGTTGAAGGCTTCGCCCCACCGAACTTGCGGCCTGTTGATTCAAAAACCCGCAGCGTCAGCGAGGGCGGAGGAGACGCCCACGCTGACGCAGCGGGGTACAAATTCACGCGGCTAATATCTGAACGCAGAATAGATAAAAAGTACGCAAGCTCGGTGGGGCCATAACACACTACTTGCCCACGCAAAATAGCTTGGCGTTGGTGCGAATGAACAAGTTGCCGTGTGCCGCCGCAATCGAGGAACGAATCGGGTGCTCGCCAGCCTGCCCCATCGGGATAAAGTTCATGACGGCCCCGTCGGCGGCATTCACGATGGCCACTTCGCCATCGAAATTGATCAGGTACAGTTTGCCGTCGGCCGCCAGCGGGGAGGCTTCGTACTTGGCGCGGCCGGGCGTGGCGACGGTCCATTTGATTTTGCCGGTCTGCGGTTCAACGCGGCTGAGCGTCTTTTGGACGTCGCTGAGCACAAAGAAATCGCCGTCATAGAACGCGGGGGTCGGGACGTCGGAGGAAAGCTCCCGCGAGTTTTGGCTGTCCCAAGCAATGGCACTATCATGCAGGTTCCCCGTGCCCCCGGCCTTCACCGCGTAGATCGGGTCCCGCTTCGGCGCACAGACCAGCACCACGCCGGCGCCCGCGACGGGGGATGGGCACAACCGCCAGCTTCCGATGCGCATGGGATTCCAAGTTCCCCAGCGCCACAGCTCTTTGCCCGTCGCCGGATCGTGAGCCGTCAGGTCGTCACCACCCAGCACAAGCAGTTCGGTGCGGCCGTCGTACTGATACGGAATCGGCGTCGTGAACGCTTCGCGCGATTCGGCCAGCGCTTGGCTCGGGCGCACGTGCCGCCACAACGTCTTGCCGCTCTGTGGGTCCATCGCCAGCAGGTACGATTCGTTCGTTCCGGGCAGCCCGCGTCCTTCGACCGCCTCGTCGCGCTGCAAAACTTGCAGGTAAAGTTTGCCGTCGAACAGAACGGGGCTGCTGCTGAACGTCCACAAGAACGCAAACGGCCCATAGTCCTTTTGAATATTTCGCGACCAAAGTTTCTCGCCGGTGAAGTTGTAAGCCACCAGTTCACCGTTGCCGTAAAAGAAAACCACCAGCTTGCCGTCCGTTACCGGCGAGGGCGCAGAATAGGTGCTGCGATAATCCCGGCCTATTCCCTTCGCCACGTCGTGCTGCCACAGCAACTTGCCGCTGCGTCGGTCGAAGCACATCGCGTTGAGCGTTTCGCTGCTGGTGTCGGTGCTGGAGACAAAGACGTGATCTTGCCACACGATGGGCGTCGCGGCGCTGGGGCCCGGCAGATCGGCGGCCCAGAGGATATTCTCCGTCGCGCTCCATTTGACGGGCAAATTCGTTTCATCGGTCGAGCCGTCGTAATTCGGCCCGCGCCAATTTGGCCACTCGGCGGCTGAAACCGCCGACGCAAAAAGCAGCACCATACAAGCCATAGCGGTGGATTTCATTGTGGTTGTCTCCAAGATCCTAAACTCCCAAAGCGGCGACGAGTCGCCGCACTCCAAGATAGTGTACCCAACGGCATGGCGTGCTTCCACACGCTTAGTTGATTCTGGCGGCTGTTTCTGGCACATTGAGGTCCAATTCACGAACCATGACTCCCCCGTCAAGCGAGCCGCCGCCATGAGCCGCGTGTTTGAAGTCGCCCATCCGTTGATTCAACATCACTTGGCCCGGCTGCGAGATCAGCAGACGCCGCCAGCGGAGTTTCGTTTGCTGATTCAGCGGCTGGCCGTGCTGCTGGCGTATGAAGCGACCAAGGATCTGAAAACCAAACCGGTCGAGGTGCAAACGCCGTTGGCTCGCACGGCCGCGCAAGTGCTCGAGCAGCGGATCGGACTGATTCCGATTTTGCGTGCCGGGTTGGGCATGGTGGACCCCGTGCTGAATCTAATTCCAACGGCAGAAGTTTGGCATCTTGGACTGTACCGCGACGAAGCCACCGCTCGGCCGATCGAATATTACAGCAAATTGCCGCCGCAGCGGCCGGTGGACGTGGCGTTGATCTTAGACCCGATGCTGGCCACGGGCGGTTCCGCGGTGGCGGCGCTTTCGGCGCTGAGCCAGTGGGGAGTGCCGGTCGTCAAGCTGCTCTCAGTGATCGCCGCGCGAGACGGCATTCGAGAGGTCGAGAAACATTTTCCCGCGACGCAAATCTTTGTGTGTGCGATCGACCCTGAACTGAACTGTCAGAAATTCATCGTGCCCGGCTTGGGCGACGCGGGGGACCGCATCTTCAACACGCTGCGGCCAACGATCGAGTGAGATCCTGGGGTCAGTCGTTCAAAATTCAAGATTGCTGGGAATCGAGCTTC
>JBGTKH010000183.1:0-39630 GCA_041744735.1 Pirellulaceae bacterium
AGCGGATCGTGATTGCCGACGGCGGCGTGGGAGTCGAAGCGGCCTCGCGAGCGACAGACGACGTGATCACGCTGCACAAGCCGGCCTGGGTCGTGTCGGCCGGATTTGCCGGCGGGCTACGCGACCAACTGCGCCGCGGACATATCGTGATGGCCGACACGGTCGCCGACACGAAAGGTAACCACCTCGCCGTCGGTTTAAAGTTGGAGCCGAAGGTAGTCGAATCCACGCCCAGCCTGCACGTCGGCCGGCTGCTGACCGTCGATCACATCATTCGCACCGAAGAGGAAAGACGCAGCCTCGCCGCCGAGCACGACGCGATCGCTTGCGACATGGAAACGATGGCCGTGGCCGAAGTCTGCCGCCGGCACAAGGTCCGCTTTCTCTCCGTGCGGATTATCAGTGACGCCGTCGACGATCACTTGCCGCCGGAGATCGATAAGCTGCTGGGCCAAAAGACGCTGGCCGCGAAGCTAGGCGCCGCCGCCGGCGCGATCTTCAAACGCCCGTCGAGTGTGAAGGACATGTGGCAGCTCAAGGAAGACGCGCTGAAAGCCTCGGATCGCCTCGCCAAATTCTTACTCGGCGTCGTGCCACAATTGACCGCGGCATCGGATGAGTAGGCCGGATTGCCAATCCGGCCGGTTTGCCGAGCTTCGTAGCCGAACTCGTGAGAGTTCGGTAATTACTCACTTTACAAGACCACCGAAGTCTCACGACTTCGGCTACTTCATGGATCGAAATGACATCGCCTGACCCCAACTTCAACGGCTTGCGAGTGGCGGCGTTCGAGAGCCGCAAGGCGGACGAGATTTCGCGGATGATCGCCAAGTTCGGCGGGCAGCCGCATGTTAGCCCGTCGATGCGCGAAGTGCCGCTGGACGAAAACCCTGCGGCCGTCGATTTCGCTCACAAGCTGATCACCGGCCAAGTCGACTGCGCGATCTTTCTGACCGGCGTCGGCTTTCGCCATCTGTTGGCCGCTGTCGAAAAGCACGTCGAACGTGACCGTTATCTCAACGCGTTGGCTGACATCATTACCATCGCTCGCGGGCCGAAGCCGGTGGTGGCGATGAAGGAGGTCGGCCTGACACCCACACATCGCGTGCCCGAGCCGAACACATGGCGAGATCTGCTGACGACGATTGACCAGCACGTGCCGGTGGCCAATCAAACGGTCGGCTTGCAGGAATACGGCATCCCCAATCGCAGCCTGATTGCCGGCTTGGAGGCTCGCGGCGCGCGCGTGGTCAGCGTTCACGTTTACAATTGGGACTTGCCCGCAGACACCGGACCACTGGAACAAAACGTCCGGGCGTTGGCCGCCGGCGAGTTGGACGTGGTGTTATTCACGTCGGCCCATCAAGTGGTCAACGTGCTGCGAATGGCCGAGCGGCTCGGAGTGACTCAGCAAGTGTGCGACAGTTTGCGGACCACGGTCGTCGCATCGATCGGCCCCACAACTAGCGAGATGTTGCGCGACCACGAATTGCCGATCGATTTAGAGCCTGAGCATCCGAAGATGGGCCAGCTTGTGATCGCGGCGGCCGAGCAAAGCGGCGAAATCTTGCAGCGCAAGCGGCGCGTCTCTGCAATGCTCTCCGGCCCGGCCACCGACGTGCTCGACAAAAACGCCCCGTGGTACGACAGCCCGTTCATGAAAGCCTGCCGCCGCGAGCCGACCGATGTCACGCCCGTGTGGCTGATGCGGCAAGCTGGCCGCTACATGGCCGAGTACCGCGCGGTCCGCGAGAAGACGACGTTTCTGGAACTATGCAAGAACCCGCAGCTTTGCAGCGAAGTCATGTGCACGGCCGTCAAGCGGCTGGGGGTCGACGCGGCGATCATCTTCTCCGACCTGCTGCCGATCCTGGAACCGATGGGCATGGACTTGGAGTTCGCCAAGGGCGAGGGCCCGGTGATCCACAACCCGGTCCGCGAGCCGCAGGACGTCGACCGCGTGCTGGAGTTGGAAAGCGTCGAGTCGCTGCACTTCGTCATCGAGACCGTGCGGCAGACGCGCGCCGACCTGCCGGACGACATCCCGCTGATCGGTTTCGCCGGCGCGCCGTTCACGCTGGCCAGCTACGTGATCGAAGGCGGAGCCAGCCGCAACTATCTGCACACCAAGACGCTGATGTATCGCGACGAAGGTGCCTGGCGGTCGCTGATGGAACGCTTCGTCCGCGCGATCACGAAATACCTGAACGCACAAATCGCCGCCGGCGCTCAGTGTGTGCAATTGTTCGATTCCTGGGTCGGCTGTCTCGGCCCTGACGACTATCGTCGTTACGTGCTGCCGTACGTGCGCGAGATCATCTCCGGCATCACACCCAACGTACCCGTGATCAACTTCGCCACCGGCAACCCATCGCTGCTGCCGCTGCTCTCCGAAGCCGGCGGCGCAGTGATCGGCGTCGATTGGCGAATACGTCTTGACGACGCCTGGAAAACCGTCGGCTACGACAAAGCCGTGCAAGGTAACCTGGACCCCACGGTCCTCTTAGCCACCCCCGCCGAAATCCGCCGCCGCGCCCTAGAAGTCCTCACCCAAGCCGCCTCCCGCCCCGGCCACATCTTCAACCTCGGCCACGGCGTACTCCAACAAACTCCCGTCGACAACGCCATCGCACTGGTCGAGGCCGTGCATGAATTCAGGCGACGCTAATGGAAGTCGACTAGTCGAGCCCGGCAGGGCGACATCGTCCAAATGTTCGCTCACCATCGAAAGCCCGTGAGCCACCGCAGCCTGAGCCGAGAAGTTTCGACGGCAAAGAGGGTGGCAAGTGCCCGAGTCGTCGAGACGCAGCGGGCACGCACGCGCCCTACGTTGTTCACGGGTGGTTCGCTTTCGGCGATGCTCTCGGACGCTTGAGAAAGCACACCACGTCCCCGTAGTCTGTGCATACAAGGTCCTGGGGCGAATCGTGAGCTAAGTCTTCCCGCGCACCTAGTTTACTGGTCCATCGGCTGTCTTCGAGTTGCCTTGCCGCGTGCGTCCAATCGTTGTTCGTCTGACCGTAGATCGCGATCTTCTCAAATCCTTCTTCAAACCGTCCATCGTCACACGTGACGTATCCCAAGGTGGCGAAGGCGGCTATGAGGCTGGCCACGCTCCCGTCGCGCGCCACGCGTCGTGGCCAATACGTATACGGCGAAGAGCCATGATCCCAGGGAATGTCGTCGTAACCCGCGGCCCAGGCCACACAGTTGTATTGGCGTGTTGCCGGACTGGAGATTTCGTAGTTCGCCGACGCCAAATTGGGAAAGAGGTCTTCGAGGGATGGTTCGTCAGAGGTAACCATGTTCACGTCCCCAGCGCAGCCAGTGCTGGGCCATTTCTTCGACGCTCATGCGCATCCCATCGGGCGCGGGGCTGGTTCTGGTAATGGACTCCAGGGCGACGAACCAGTAGTCGGTTTCGCGGTCGAGTTCTCGGAAAATGAAGGGGAGCACGTCCGTGCCCATGCCGATGATCTGCAAGTAGCTGGGATGGGCACATACGTGATCGACTCGCGACAGATGTTTGGTCTCCCGTTTCCACGCGGCCGTCAGACGCTGGAAGATTTGTTCGAGTTGTGGATCATGTTTAGTGAGTGGCATCGGAAACCTCACCGCCTGCTTGCCCACAACTCCACAATATTGGAAAGGGACGGTATGTACAAGAACAGCGATCTCGCTTTGCGTCCCGGACGGCGTGCCGCTATAATGTCGGCTCCTGCCTTGAAGGGATGCCTGCCATGCTTGAAATCTTGGGAAGCGGTCAACGGCTTTGCGACAGGGTGTCGCGGCGCGAGATGTTGCGGGTTGGGGCGCTGATGCCGTTGGGGTTGAGCTTGCCTGGCTTGTTGGCGGCGCGCGAGGCGGCGGGCGGCGTGTCGGGCGGCAGCTTTGGGCGGGCGAAGCGGTGTTTGATGCTGTTCATGTGGGGCGGGCCGGCGCATCAGGATCTTTGGGACATGAAGCCCGATGCACCGGACAGCGTACGCGGCGAGTTTCAGCCGATCGGCAGCAATGTGCCGGGCATTAACATCTGCGAGCACCTGCCGCAAATCGCGCGGCAGATGGACAAGATCGCGCTGGTCCGTTCGGTCACGCACGCGGACAACAACCATTCGACCAGCGCCCACTGGATGTTGACCGGGCACAAGCATCGGCTGAGCGCCGAGAATTTCGGTGCGTCCCCCAGCGATTTCCCGCACATCGGTTCGGTGATCAGCAAGCTTGCGCCCGGCGATTCCCGGCTGCCGACATTCGTGTCCTTGCCGGAATTGATCGCGACGACGGCCGGCGCGGTCGTGCCGGGCCAAAGCGGCGGCGTGCTCGGCAAGCAGTACGATCCATTCCGCATCGACGACCATCCCGACAAGCCGGACTTCAAAGTCAGCACGCTCGCCTTGCCCAACGATATGCCCACCGTGCGCGTCGACGCGCGGCACGATTTGCTGGAAACGTTCAACGCCGCGAGGCGCGATTTGGAAGCGGCTCGGCAAGTGCATACGATGCATGCGTATCAGCAGCGGGCCGGCGATTTAATCACCTCGACCCAAGCCGGCCGAGCCTTCGACTTGGCGGCGGAGAGCGACCGCGAGAAAGATCGTTACGGGCGGCAGACGTTCGGTCAGAGTTTGTTGCTCGCGCGGCGGTTGTTGGAAGCGGGCGTGAAGCTGGTTACGGTTTACTGGCATCGCGACAAGCCGGGCGTGGACACCACGTGGGACACGCACGCGCAGAACTTCAAGCAACTCAAGGAACGCTTGATCCCGCAAATCGATCAGCCGATCGCCGCGCTGCTGGAAGATTTGAAAGATCGCGGCTTGCTAGACGACACGTTGGTCGTGTGGACCAGCGAGTTCGGCCGCACACCGAAGATCAACGGCAACGCGGGCCGCGATCATTGGGGCGCGTGTAACACAATTTGGCTGGCCGGCGGCGGAGTCCCCGGCGGGCAAGTCTTCGGCGCGTCGGACAAACAGGCCGCGTACCCGATCGACGATCCGGTCGGCCCGGCGGACATCGCCGCGACGATCTATCACTTGCTCGGCATCCCGCCGCACTCGTACGTGCACGACCGCGAGGATCGTCCGCACGTCATTTCCGACGGCAAGCTGCTGACGCGCGTACTGTCCGGCGAAGCGATCCCGTAGAGTTCAACTCGCCGAACGGCAACTTACATTTGAGGCGGATCGCGGGTATCGCCAGGAATGTCATCGGCTGGACGAACCCAACCGCGATTCAAACAATCGATCAGTTGCCGCAGGCGGCCGAGGTTGCGGCGGTTGAAGTGGAAGACCAGACGAGACATGTGAGCAAGGTCTGGCTCGTCCTTCTCATCCGACAGCAAACTGCGGAGCTTGAATTCTCCGTCGATCAGGATGTCGGCAAAGTGGTCGTTGATTTCGGCAATTAGTTGCGGCGACGGTTCACTCTGCAGCCGAAAGACCAGCCGATGCTTGACGTAGCGCATGCTGTGATAGACGCGAAAGAACTGCAGGCACTCATCGACTGCGTCTTCATAGCGCTCGGTGATTTTGTACAGGCTCAGGTCTTCCTTCGAGATCATGCCGCGGCCGAGCAGTTGGCGGTCGATAAATTCGTGTAACTCCTGCCAGTATGTGCCGCCCGGCTCGTCGAGAAGCACCAGCGGCACGATGTCGCGCTTGCCGGTTTGCAGCAGCGTGAGGACTTCCATGGCTTCGTCCAGCGTGCCGAAGCCGCCGGGCAGGCAGACCACGGCGTCGCATTCTTTGACGAACATCAGCTTCCGCGTGAAGAAGTATTTCATGTAGACCAGCTTGGGATCGCCAGCGATGAACGGGTTCGACTCTTGCTCGAAGGGCAGCATGATGTTCAGACCCATCGAGTGCTCGCGGCCCGCACCGCGGTGGCCGGCTTCCATGATGCCGCTGGCGGCGCCGGTCACGATCAGCCAATTGTTCTCGGCCATCGCGCGGCCGAAGTTCACGGCTTGCTGATACGACGGCGCGTCGGGCAACGTGCGGGCCGAGCCGAACACGGTCACTTTGCGATGCCGGCGGTACGGCGAGAAAACTTTGAAGGCGTAACGCAACTCGCGCAGCGCGCGGCTGAGAATCTTAATGTCGCCGCGCGACGAGCCGTCGCTGGCCAGCTTGTCCGCCGACTCCTTGATGGTCTGGATCAAGTCGTCCACTTTGCGGCGGCGACTGGCTGGCTCCGATCCGTTGGCGGGCGTCAGATGATCGGAGTCAGAGGAGGGCGATTCTCCAGCAAGATGGTCACTCACAGGTTTACTTTCGGTGCGCTGTCAAGCCGGAACTTCGCAGCGAGGATGAGTTGGAAACAATGATTGGCAAACGTGGGTTTGAATCGATCGTTCGATCCCTATTATAGTTGCCGTGGGGCGTGCGGACGAAGACGAGTTTGTAGGCGCATAAAAAGAGCCCGAACGGGTCGGGCTCGCAATCTTAAGTCGCCTCCAGCGGGCCGCTTCGCGCGTCAGGCCGACGGGCGGCGAAAGTGCTGGTAGGCGAGCATGACTTCGTACAAATCGTTGGAAATCGTGATTTCGTCGTCCCCAAAATCGTGCACCCAAGTCTTCCCGCTACTTAAGGCGTCCGCCAGCAACGGGAAGATGTCTCCCAAGGGGACGGTTACCGTCTGACGCTGGTGCTGTAGCGGCTCGGCAGTGACAGCACGATCGTCATTGGGACCGTAGTAAATTCGCAATTGAGGTCGAGCCATTCAGCGATTCCTTTCAGTTCCCCCTCAGATTCAATGCACCAACGTGTCCCAGTTATCGGTTAAAGGCATGGTGCGAGTTTAATCGAGTTTTCGGAAACGAACGATTTTCTGGCACCTGCCGGACTTTGCCCAGGCTGCAGGGGGCTGCAGGGACGGTCTTGGTAGAGCCAATCGACACCAGATTGACACCACATCGACACCAGATTGAGACCACTTCAACACTTGTTTTTCGTGCTCAATTGGCGAAACTACACAGGCACCGTGCCAACTGAAACTCGTTTGGCAGTCAGCAGAGGGTAAGAATCATGCCGCGATTGACATTTGTCCTATTGCTCTTTCATTTACTTGTTGTCGGCTGTGGTCCCCACGACACGGAGAAGCCAAAGCAACCAGAGCCCACTCCCAACGAGCCACCTCCAGGCGCGAGCCTGCTCGATGTTGAGGCAATTGACAAGCTGCTTGGCAATCAAGAGTCGTCGGCTAAAGCGATTCAGGCGGGTCCGTACGAGTATGCCTGGCAGAACTTTATCGCGCTCAATCAACCGCTTGTCGGACCGGATGCGAAGCGGTGGGAGTTATGGCGGCAAACCAGCACCGTGTATTTGCCAGACGGAGCCAAGCCCGCGCCGTGGGGAACACCGGCGAAGGTGCCGGACGAGGTTCTGGCGAATGTTAAATCGCTGCCAGACGCACCTTCGGCGACGGTCTGGCACAACCTCGACACGCGGATTCAAGTCGACGGCTTGGTGCTACTCGACAAATGGAATCACGACGTGCGTTATCAGCTTTTGATGAATAAAGATACGTTCGACTACGTGCTCATGCGCGAGTTCTACAACGTGAACGGCCAACAGCGGGCGGCCGAGGAAAATAAGCCGGCCGATTTTCCCTGGACTTCCTACGAACTGAAGACCTCTTGGATCTGGATTGGCTACGACGTCGAGAAGTTTAACGCGCTTAAGGGCAAGTATTACATCGTCAGCGCGTACTATCAGGTGTTTAACGACGACGGGATGCCGGTGGGCTACGACGGCGGTTATGCAGCCCTGTCTGGAATGCATATCATCAACAAAACGCTTCCCAATTGGGTGTGGATGACGTTTGAAAACGTGAACAACGCCGAATTCACGCAAGTCAAGCTGGAATTGGAAATCCCCGCCGGTGCGCAAGCTGCCAACCAGCGCTACCAAGCGGCGCTGCGCAGTGCCGGCTCAATCTTTGCCAACTATCAACTCGATGGCGTGCAAACGGTATTCACTGATCCCGGCGGCAAGCCAACGCTCTTGGCGAATTCCAACATCGAGTCCGCCTTTCAAAAGAAATCTTCGTGCATTACTTGCCACGCCATCGCCTCGATCAACAAAGTAGGCAAGTACTTCAACATCGTTGATTCCAGCGGCGGAGACCTCACGTATTATGTTGGCGATCCGCCGGATGTCGAGGCCAAAGGTTTCACGACATTGGATTTTGTCTGGTCGATGAAACGGGCGTCACGTCAATTTACGGAAAGTCCCGAATAGGAGGGCCGATCATGAGCGTACTGTCATTTCCCCGCATCTACTTCAACGGATATGTGGCCTGGGACCCGACGACCGCGAACAACAACGATTACTTGCCCGTTTATGACGCGACGAACGTCGATCTCGACTGGGTCTATCTGGCTGAGAAGGGAATTACGCGCGAGAATTTTCAAGACATGTTTCGCCCCTGGATGATCCGTCCGCAGCACGACGTGTGCGAGAATTCGAGCCCCTCGGATACATGTCCTCAGGTCGTGAGCGATACGACAAACTGTGATTTGTCGATGGTCGATCCCAACTACCACATGGGCAGCCGCTGGGATTATTTTGGCGGCGGCGGCTGTTGGTTCGCCGACTTCACAGCTCCCGATCCGAAGTACAACAAGAAGACGTTGACGAGCGGGGGCGATTTGGCCTACAGCCAGCCCGCGCAGCCAGGCGATGCCATTCTCAACAAGCCGGTCGTGATCGAAGGCAACGCGTTCGGCGACCGGCCGTCGATGGCGCGGTTGGTCGATATCAATCCCGCCACTCCCTTTTGCAGCCAAATCTTCTTTTCCAAGATCAAAGTGGGCGACGACCAGACGTATCTTTCCGCGCCGCGGCAAGTGCGAATGTACTCGCGCGCCTTCCTGGCCCCGCGCAACATCAGCAACAAGTTGATCATCGCCGGAGCGATCGGCGTGATCTTCCAAACCACGATGTCATACGCGTCGCTGCAGATCGCCAACGGCGGCCGCTCGCCGCTGCTGGCGAAGTTGCAGCAGGCGATGAATCCGCAGACCGGCGCGCGGGGCGCCAAAGGTTTGATGATCACCTTCGCGGCCTACAACACGTTGTATTACAAAAACGGAAAGTACAACAACATCATCGAGCAACCGCCGGATTGCTGCAGCCTGTCGAAGATGCTGCAGGAAGGCAAAGTTTTCATGAACCCCGCGTACAGCCGCATGGTGGGCGTGCTGGGCGTGTGGAACGAGGGTGAATTGTCGAGCGTGCCGGGCGGCCATCAGCTTGTGCCGGTTCGAAAGCTCAATCCCGTCAATCCTCCGAAGAGTAATGAGTTGGAAATTCGTGCGGGCGAGTTCGTCGGACTGGCTGGAAAGGCCTCGGTGATGTTCAGCGGCGACGATTTGCCGAAAGCCAGCGCGCAAGGTGGCCCGCCGCCGTTTCCGCAGGGCACGACTTGGGCACAGGTGGATGTTTCACAGCGGTTGGTTTCGCTGAACATGATGAACACTTTTGTCGAATTCAATCTAAACGACATCACCAACGACGGGCAGAAGTTCGACTACGGCACACTCAAGGTCGGCGTCGATACGCCCGGCGGCTTTCAGGAAATCGGCAGCTTCGGCTACGACCAATACAATTTGGCGGCGTACCTGAAACAGTCCGGCCTTGTGGATGTGCCGTTTGCGTCGAGCGCGAATACCGAAGACGTGCAAAACTGGCTCAGTCAAGGCGGCCTGGCGCTGCAGGCTCAACAAGGCGGACAGTGGCAAACGTTTTGCCAAGAGCGATTGCTGACCGCCGACACCGACTCGCGCGGCGTTTACATCGATCAGGGGCAGACCGCCGAGTTTACGGTTCAGGTGCGGTACAAGTACGGCGCGCCGCCGCCTAACACGTATTTGCAGGTCGCTCAATACTTTCCGTTTCCGCTGACAGTCGGCTCCGGAGTGCTGTTGCTCTTTCCTGCCCCGGATTCGCCTTGGAAACCGAATACGGATGTCTGCCAACAGACTCCCGACCCGAAGAAACCCTATGTCAGCTTCGTGAACGGAGCCGTGGTTCCGGTCACGGCTAAACCAAACCAAGCTTGGGGCGAAGCCGTCGTGCGACTCGCGTCTCAGCATCCCGGCTTTCCCGTGATCGTGTTTTATCCGTTACAAGCTAGCAACCAACCACCAACGCCGCCCGCCGCGCAGCCCGCGATCACGTTCGGTTTCCCCGCGGACGCCCCCGAACCGTACAACGGTTTGCTGATCGGCAACGCCGGCTACAGCGCGGTGCGCGTCCTGCCCTTTGATACCAAACCGATGGATGGAAAAGTGAGTCCGCTGGTAGACTTCGTCGACCGCTGGAACGGCACAGGCCCTTACGCCGGACAGCCCAAGTACAATCGCGAATTGACTTGGAAGTGGATCTACAGCAATATCCTGTACGTCTACGACATGCTGTTTCCGGTGATGGACGGCGTGATGCCGCTGCATTCTTTGGAGCGAGTCGAAGGAGCCATCGACCAACTGGTGGTCGTGATCTCGGCGGATTGGGTCGACACGAGCACGCTTTACATGCCGGTCACGCGTGATCTATCCGCGGCCAAACGCTTGATTCTCGAGACCTGGGGTGATCTAGTCATTCGCAAGTATCCTCAACAACCGCTGCCGCCGTTGTCGCTTCTCGGCTAGAATCTCTCGCACGTAAAAATCGCATGCTAAAGAGCCAGCACCCCCATGCCGCGCCGCGCCGACGAACTTCGCCCAATCAAGATCAAACGCCGCTTCACCCGCACCGCACCGGGTAGCGTTTTGTACTCAGCGGGCGGTACGACCGTGTTGTGTACGGCCAGCGTCGAGGCTCAGGTGCCGCCGTGGCTGGTGGGCAAAGGCAAAGGCTGGATCACGGCTGAATACAACATGTTGCCCGGCAGCACGAGCCCGCGTAAGGCGCGCGAACGCGGCGCGAAAATCGACGGCCGCACGACCGAGATCCAGCGGTTGATCGGCCGCAGCTTGCGAGCCATCGCCGATCTCGGCGCGCTCGGCGAGCGGCTGATCACGGTCGATTGCGATGTGCTGGAAGCCGACGGCGGCACGCGCACGGCCAGCATCACGGGTGGCTTCATCGCGCTGGTCGACGCGCTGCACAGCATCCGCCGCGAACTGCCCGACGCAGCGCGGTATCCGCTGCGCGATAGTGTGGCCGCGGTCAGCGTCGGCATTGTCGATGGCCGGCCGGTGCTGGATCTGGATTACGAGCAGGACTTCGCCGCCGCGGTGGACATGAACGTCGTAATGACCGGCCGCGGCCAGTTCGTCGAAGTGCAAGGCAGCGGCGAAGAAGCGACGTTCAGCGAAGAAGAACTCAACGCCCTACTGAAACTCGCCCGCCGCGGCATCCGTGAACTGACCGAAATACAACGCCAGTCGCTGGGCAAACTGTTTAGGGTCGAGCGCTGAGGGTCGAGTGTCGAGGGTCAGAATCTGGCGGGCTGGACGATTGGAGGGGCTTTGGCCGTCAATGTGCGTTGTCGAGCGTTGTCCCAAAACTGAAATGACGCCACTACCGTCGAGGCCACTTGCAAGGCGAGTTTTTGGCGGCAGGAGGGCAGGTGCCGCACTGCTTGCAGGCAAAGGCCACACACGTCTCGTGGGGTGGCAACCGGGCAGCGCACGCGGTCGAAACTTCGGTGCAACGCCGTGGCAAACGTGGCTTCAACTCCACTTCGACCGCTTTAGTTGCGAACCATACATCCTTGAATCAGATCTTTTCTTTGCTAGACTTGATTGGGAAGAGTCAAGGCGAGCGTGTAAGTGACGCCTTATTTGGCCTTTACGAAGAATTCGGTTTTCGTCATGAAACGAGGCGAATCAAGGACAGCCACGGGAGGAACCGAAGATGGTTAAGCGCATGATCTTGCCATCCGAGGCCCTCGACGACGTTTGCACTCTGCTTCGGCTGTCATCCGACCAATTGAAAGCTCTAGACGAGTTGTTTACGAAGGGCGAGTCGGCGTCTCCCCTGCGGGCAGAGTTCGTCAACCGAGTCGCTGAGTCGTTGCAGGTTAACATCGAGGACGCTCGATCCGTCGTGATGGTCTGCAGCTTTCTATTGCGCCGTTCGGAAGCAAAGGATGACGAAGACTTCGTAACCGACCTGCTAGTTGATTTCCGGGAGTTTCTGGAGAATTCACTTCCCGATGACGAAAGACAAACAGTTCTCGCCAAGTTCGATGGGAACCGTGAGATTTTTAAGTCGTTGGCGACGCCTAAACCAGCACCGTTGCGGGTAGAAAAGATTCGTCGATTGCAAAGTGGACCAGAACAACACATTCATTCGTTTCGCACTGTCTGCCAACTACGACCGTTGTTCGAGGGACCGGAAAACGATGAAAGGATCGTGGGACTGGTCCCAATGATTCTGCTGGAAATCGAATGCGCGGACGCTGATGGCGATTGTAGCACGCTTGCGTTCAGCATGGATGATGAAGATCTCGCTGAGTTAGAGCGAGTCGTCAAGCGCACGCGAGCAAAGCTCGAGGCGATTAGCGAAAAGTACGAATCCGAAATACTGACAGCGGATTAACCCGCGAGAGAATATGGCTAACAGTTCTTCATTTCCAACATGGGTTAACAAGGTCTCCCGCACGAAACGGAAAAAATCTGTTTCTTGCAAACAGACGATTTGCGTAGAGCATTCGATTAAGTTTGCACCGGATACAGATACATTCCATGAATTCCGCAGCCAAGTTTTTCGGGCGACTACAACGTTAGCCAGCGCACTTGTCAAACGCGATTTTCCCGAAGCTGAAAAGAGAAGCATTCTGTCGAACTTTTTTGACCGACTCTATGATTTGGGACCCCAACTTTGGAATGAGGTGTGTGCGGAAGCGAAGCGCGAGTTCGAGCGAAGCGATCGAGTTGTCGATCTAGATGTTGGCGCCGTCACTTACCAACTGCGTAGCCCTCTCAAGGCGCTTATCGCACCTTCGGCTGATCATGCGTGGGAATTCTCCCTAGATCACTTCGCGCCGCGATTTGTGGGCAAGGGTGCTTCCATTGCCGCGGCGCATCGTGATTTTCTCAACAAAGTTCACTCGTCATTCCAGTCGTTGGCCCGTCTTCGCCCGTTTCAGATGAACGAAACCCAGAGCGCTGACTGGAAGTTGCTAGAAAAACTGATTGACGTCAATGCGTACTGGGACTCGGTGCCGGTGACGTTGCTGGAAATTGGCGTAGTTTCGGCTATTACCGCGGATGGTCGCGAAATTGTTTGGCTGGACGGTGAACGGAGAGAACTCATCCCCATCGAACGAACGCCTCCGGAATTCGCAGCCTTCGAAGAAGGCCAGTGGTTTGAAGCGCTTGTTGAGCGACAGCCAAAGACGTATCAATTGCAGACGCTGCGTTACGTCCGGCAAATCGAACCAATTCGAGAAATGAGCGATGACGAATTCAGGCAATGGGTACACAGTTTGCCGCCGGGCGACGACGTGCCTAAATCCGGGACGGAATGGGCCACTCTTTAATCATGTCGAACATCGTCGCCGAATGTTACTTTGTAGACGTGGGGCAAGGGGCATGTCAGGTAATCAACCTAGGCGACGACTCCGCGATCATCATCGATTGTGGGCCCTCCTATCAAGTTCTAGGCGACCTCCTGCGTCGCCGGCTGGGTATCAAACGCATCGCAGCGTTGGTCCTATCCCACAACCACAGGGACCACGCGGGCGGACTGTCTGGACTTATCAGGCAATACCGCAAATCGATCGATCGAATTTACCTTCTTCAAGATCAACCTGCGGAACGAATGCTGAATCAGTTTTCGTACTTGCGCAGCGAAATTGAGAATGGCAACGTTCCCACGCCTCGTCCACTCATTCGCGACAACGAAAATTGCTATCTTTTTCGGGGTGACGATTCGGCTGATTCGATACGTTTGGAACTGCTTTTTCCAAGGTTCTTCGAGAACGTCGCGGGACAGGCCTCCGGCAAGCAAAACTATACCTGTGGGGTTCTTCTCTTGTGCTGCGGGAGCAAACGCGTTTTGTTCCCGGGTGACGCCGAAATAGACGCTTGGCGGGCCATCAACAAGACTCGCCACAGTCGTCCCGTGGAATGCGACGTCATGGCGATTCCACATCACGGCGGTCAAATTGTCCGATATCGCAAGAAGAACGAGACCTACGAAGAATTACATGACGCGATTGCCACTGACTTGGAGTGGCTTTACACGCAAGCAATCAAGAGCCGAATTGCAATCATATCTGTCGGCACGAGCAACACCTTTCCCGATCAGCATCCACTCCCACCTCAGATTCATGCCATTAGGAAGTCCGGTACTTGCGTAATGTGTACGCAGATCACCAACCGGTGTTCCGATGACTTGGAAAGACTGCGGCCGGGCGTTCTCAAACCGCGTACAGTTCCGTGTCAATCGCGGCCATTCACGACGACAACGAGTAGCGGCCAGAGTAAAGATGTAGCGTGTGCGGGCACAATGATTGTTCAAATTGGTCCGAACGAAATCCACGTCGAACGTCAGACCGATCATCAAGCGGCAATCGACGCGGACTTGAACACTCCTGCTGATCATCCTCTGTGCCGTAGTTAACGTGCGCAACTTTCCGACTCGCCGCTCCGGCTGGAAGGCTACACCAACATCGCCTCCGGACTGCGTGCCTGAAGGTCGTCCGTCAACTATTGACCTGCCGGCTGCGAAACGACTAACATATAAGTCCACCGCGATGTGACTTGCTTCCGCGCCCCGCCACTACGCTCGCCACTGGTCCCATGAAAGTCCTGCCTCGCCACATCGCGTCGATTCGTCCGAATTGGCTGGCCTCGCAAACCGCGATCGCAATTTGTGTTGTCGCGTTTGTGGGAATTGCACCCAATGTCGCGCGTGCCCAGTCAACTCTGCATGAACAGATCGACAAACTGATCGACGCCCAGGCGGGCGGGCCGGTTAGCGCGCGGGCCAGCGATGCCGAGTTTCTGCGGCGCATCCATCTCGACTTAACCGGGACGATTCCGACGGCGGATGAGGCACGTGCGTTTCTCAACGATGCCGATCTGAAAAAGCGCGAGAAGCTGATCGACCGTCTGCTGGCCAGCCCGCAATACGCGCGGCGGATGCAGGAAGCGTTCACGGTGATGCTACTGGAACGCCGCGAAGGAACGGTGGTTGCCAACCAAGCGTGGAACGACTATCTGCGGACCGCGTTTGCAGACAACAAACCGTGGGACCAGTTGGCTCGTGAAATCCTCGGCAGCGACGGCTTGGACGAAAAATCGCAGCCGGCGATGAAATTCTTCGTCGATGGCGGGCGGATCGACGCGAATCAGATGACTCGCGACGTGGGCCGGCTCTTCCTAGGTATGGACATGCAGTGCAACCAGTGCCACGACAACCCCAACGTCGATCAGTACAAGCAGTCAGATTACTACGGGCTGTTGGCCTTTCTGTCTCCCGGCAAACTGCAAAGCAACAAATACTTCATCGACACACCGCTGACCACGAAACTCGACTTCCAATCGGTCTTCTATCCCGACGAAAAAAAATCCATCGGCCCGCGGCTGCCGGGCGGCACTGAGGTCGAAATTCCGCAATTCGAAAAGGGACAGGAGTTGGCTCAACCGGCCAAAGACGGGCTGCCGGCAATTCCCAAGTTCCGCCCGCGGGTGTTGCTGGCCGAACAACTGGCGTCAGCCGACAACGAACAGTTTAAGCAGAATAGCGTCAATCGATTCTGGTACTTGATGATGGGCCGCGGGCTGGTGATGCCGCTTGACTTGATGCACAAAGACAACCCGCCGTCGCACCCCGAATTGATGAAGCTGCTGGCCGACCAATTCGCCGTGCACCGTTTCGACGTGAAGTGGCTGCTGAAGGAGTTGGCGCTCAGCGAAACTTACCAGCGCAGCAGTCTGCTGCCCGAAGGCGCGGAGGAGAAGGACGCGCCGCCGGAGCGTTACCGCGCGGCCAACGCCAAGCCGCTCGCGGCCGAGCAACTGGCCTGGAGCACCATGCAAGCCACCGGGAACCTCGATCAGATGCTCGCGGCGCCGGTCGCCGCCGGCTCGAAGTTCACCTACAACGATTACGTCAACGGCCGCATCAATGATCCGCCGGGCAATCTGCTCGACACCATGACGCTGTTCGTCGGCGTGTTCGGCAACCCGCCGGGCGAAGCGGAGGTCGAATTCAACCCGGCGATGGGCCACGCGCTGTACTTCATGAACGAGCGGCTGGTGCTCGGCTGGCTTAAACCCCGCGCGGGAAATCTGGTGGACCGGCTCTCGAAGCTCAACGAGCCCTACAAAATCGCCGACGAGATTTACCTGAGCGTGCTCAGTCGCTTTCCCGATGAGGAAGAGAAAGCCGAAGTGGCCGATTACCTCGCCAAATTCACCGACCGCCGCAGCGACGCCCTGGGTGAAATCGCCTGGGCGCTGCTGGCCTCGGCGGAGTTTCGCTTGAATCATTAAACCGAGAAATTCCAACGATGAAGCGTCCCTACGAGTGTAACAGTCCCACACACGAACTTTCGCGCCGGCAGATGTTGGGCGTACTGGCCGGAGCAGCAGGCGCGGTGGGCGTTGGCGGGTTGCTCGCGCCGGCGGTGGCCAATGAACTGCAATCGAAGCAGAAGCAAGTGCTGTTCATTTGGCTCGACGGCGGGATCAGCCAATTGGAGAGTTGGGACCCCAAGCCGAATACCGAATTCGGCGGGCCGTTCGGTGCGATTCCCACGTCGGTGCCCGGCGTGCACTTCAGCGAACTGCTGCAGCACACGGCCAAGGTCATGGACAAGCTGGCGGTGATTCGCAGCATGTGCACGATGGACGAGAATCACTCGACCGGCGTGCCGCGCATTCAGCGCGGCGATCCGAAGAATCGCGGCGTGACGTATCCGTTTCTCGGTTCGGCGCTGGCCAAGCTGATGCCGGCGCCGCAAAACGACTTGCCGGCGTACCTGCACATCAAGCCGGGCCGCGGTGGTTTCATCTGGCAGGACGCCGGTTTTTTGGGAGCGAAATATGGAGCGCTCGCCCTGGGCGAGGGCAAGCCGCCGATCCACATTCACCGGCCCGATGCGATCACTGACGAGTTGGACGAGGCGCGAAATGCGCTGCGCGCCAAAGCCGACGCCCGCTTCCGCCAAGGTCGCCGTGATTCAGAGGTCGATGCCTATTCCTATTCGTACGACATGGCTCGGCAGTTGATGAAGCGCAAAGATCTGTTTGACGATTCGCTACTCGATCCGAAAGACGTCGTGCGTTACGGCTCGCATCCGCTGGGGCGGCATCTGCTGCAAGCCCGGCGGTTGCTCGAAGCCGGCGTGATGTTTGTCAAAGTGACGTCGTATCACTGGGACACGCACGGCGACAATTTCAACATGCATTTGGATCTGGTCCCGCAAATCGACCGGCCATTCGCGGCGATGATCGAAGATCTGGACCAGCGCGGCATGCTCGACAACGTGTTGGTCGTGCTGATGTCCGAATTCGGCCGCACGCCCAAGATCAATCAGCGGATCGGCCGCGACCACTGGCCCGAAGCCTGGTCGCTGGCGTTGGCGGGCTGCGGCGTGCGGCGTGGTGTGGTCATCGGCAAGACGACGCCCAACGGCGCGTGGGTCGATGGCGAGCAATACGACGTAGGCCATCTGTTCCACACCATCTTCCGCGCCGTCGGCATCGATCCGGTCAGAACCGAATACGTAAACAACGGCCAGCCCCTGCCAATCGCACACGACGATTGCCGGGCGATTAAAGAGGTGTTGGCGTGAGCGGTCAGCATTCAGCGGTCAGCATTCAGCGGTCAGCATTCAGCGGTCAGCGGTCAGAAAACTTTGGCTGGTCGTCTGTGCTGATAGCTGACCGCTGATCGCTATCTAGGTACACATAATGTCTAACAACACAGCTACTCTCGACGTTACCAAAGCCTGGTCTTCGCAGACGTTCAAGCATGACCGGCAGCTTACTTGTTTTCGCTTTAGCGCGTGCGGCAAGTACGTGGCGGCGGGCGGCATGGATCGTCTGCTGCATCTTTGGGAGATCGAGAGCGGCAATCGGCGGACACCGGCGAGCCACGCCAGTTGGATCGGCGATCTGGCGTTCCACAGCGACGGCCAGCGGCTATTCAGCGGCGATTATCGTGGCGCGTTGTACTGCTGGCCGTACACGAAGGATTCGCCGCAGCCGTTGTGGACAGTGAAAGATACCGGCCACGGCTGGGTGCGCACCATCGCCGTCAGCCTTGACGGCAAGTATGTGGCCACCGGTGGCAACGACCGCGCCGTGCGATTGTGGTCCTCGGTTGATGGAAAGCTGGTCCGCGAATTTACCGGTCATGAAAGCTACGTCTTTAATATCGCCATGCATCCCGACGGCAAATCGCTGGCCAGCGGCGACCTGCTGGGCCGTGTGAATCATTGGGAATTGGAAACCGGCAAGCTAATTCGCACGCTCGACGCCAGCGTGCTGCACACGCGCGGCGATGATTTTCTGGCCGACGTGGGCGGAGTCCGCGCGTTGGCGTTCGACCCGCCGGGTGCACTGCTTGTCTGCGGCGGGATGACCAACGCACAGAGCAACACGTTCTGCCCCGGTGACCCGGCCGTTGTCGTTTTCGATTGGGCATCCGGCAAACATAAGACGGACTTGAAAGTCACGCACAAGGCCGACGGCCCGATCAACAGCCTGCGATTCCTGTCCGACGGCACGCTCGCCGCGATCGGCGAAGGCAGCGGCGGCGCGTCGCTGGCATTCTGGAAGACCGACAAGAGCGAACCGCTGCACTTCATCAAAAGCACCAGCGGCTATGCCCTCGACGTGCACCCCGACGGCCTGCGCTTGGCCGTCGCCCAGTTCGACACCATCGGCCGCGGCGGCAACGGCCGGCACACGAAACCGGAAGAATACGTCAGCAACGGCACATCGATCGCGATCTACAACCTCTACGAAAAGTAGGTCGGGACCATTGTCCCGACCAAATCAAGACGTCATACATCGCACAGGACAATGGTCCAGCCGACGGGACAATGGTCCCGTCCTACTACAAAGCCTGCGGGTTGACATCGAGTCGTCGGCCAACGATGCTACGGCAAGTCCTGCCCTTTAGACTTGGAGAGGCATCATGAAAACCTCGCTCATAATCTTCACAGCGCTGTCGACCTTTCTCATTGCGTCAACCACATTGCTCGCTGCCGAGGATGCCAAGCCACCGGCGCCGACTTTTGCTGACGTATCGTACGGGCCGCACGCGCGGAATGTGCTCGACTTTTGGAAGGCCGAAGGCGAAGGGCCGCGCCCGCTGTTGGTGTACATCCACGGCGGCGGATGGATTGGGGGAGATAAGAAGCAGGACTATGAGAGATTCCGGCCGTTTCTGGAAAAGGGGATTTCCTACGCCGCGATCAATTACCGCCTGACCGGCGAAGCCTCGCTGCCGGCCCCGGTTCACGACGCGGCGCGGGCCATTCAGTTCATTCGCTCGAAAGCCGCCGAGTGGAACATCGACAGCAAACGGATCGCTCTGACCGGCGGCAGCGCCGGCGCGTGCACGTCGATGTGGATTCTGCTGCACGACGATCTAGCGGACCCGGCTGCGAGCGATCCGGTGCTGCGCGAATCGACGCGCGTCTGTGCTGCGGCGGTCTCGGCCGGTCAAACGTCGATCGACCCGAAAGTGATCGAACCGTGGCTCGGCCCCAACGTGCTAAAACACAACATGATCAACATGGCTGTCGGCGAACCAACCATCGACGGCGCCTTGAAGAATTACGACAAGTACCGCGAGTTGTACGTCGAGTTCTCACCCTACAACCACCTGGACAAATCCGACCCGCCGCTGCTGATGACCTACACCAACAACATGAAGCTCCCCTCCGAAAACGCCGGCCACGGCATTCATCATCCGGTCTATGGCGTAAAGATGAAGGAAAAGGCCGACCAATGCGGCCACGAATGCCACCTGCTAATCCCCAGCATTTCGCAGTCCGACAAGTACGCTGATGCGAACGCATTTCTGATGGCGAAGCTATTGGCGCCCTATTAAATCTCCCAATCTTGCAGTTTTAGTCCGGGATACAGACATTGGTGTCCGGAAGGAAAATCATCCGAGCGGCAACCGTTCCTCGAACTGGCCTTGCGGCGCGCGTTCAAGTTCGGGCATGGCTACGCCGACGTTCACACTTAGATTGAGCATCCCGTCGCGCGTCGTATGCGCCCGCGTTTCAATCAATTCTGGTAACATAACCATATCTTACCTGAAGAGGCTCATTGCTTCCAGCATGTCGCTTCGGAGGTAGTGGTACATTTTGGTAGCCGAAGTCGTGAGACTTCGGAAGTGTCACCACTTCCGCTACGGCAACTTGTACCACTACCGCTTCGGATACTCTACGAGGGCGGCGAAGCGGCGATCCGGTCGAGCAGTTCTTCGCCGCTCATGCGGAAGGCGGCGTTGTGGGGGCAGGCGTAGACGCAGCTCACTTCGTCGTCCGGGTGCGAGGCATCGACGCCGACACTTTGACACAGGTCGCAGGTGGTGGCTCGCTGTTGCACAACGGCCATCATGCGGCCTGGATTTTGAGGATCGGCGCGGATCTCGTCGAAGCCAACCATGTTGATGTTGCCATAGGGGCAGTTCTGGGCGCATTGGCCGCAGCCGATGCAGTGGTTTTCGATGACGATCTCCAGCGAACTTTTGCGGTGGATCGAATCGACCGGGCAGCCGACCAAACAGTACGGGTCGCGGCACGAGCGGCAGGCGCTAGCGACTAGGTACTTGTCGAAGCGCAGCCCCTCGCGCACCAGCCGCGTGACACCGCCGTGCGTGTCCGCGCAGGCCCGCACGCACTCGTCGCAACGCGTGCAACTTTCCAGGTCCAGGACGAGCAGCTTTTGCGCGTTGTAGAGACCTTGATCCAAGAACGGCTTGAGCGGCCGGCCGAGCCGCTTGCGGTTTTGCTGATTCTTGTCGAGCAGCCGCTGGGACAGTTCGCGGAAGCGGTTTTGCAGACTTTCGTGACGTAGCATCAACTCACGGAAGTGCTCGCCGCTGATCCGCACCAGTTCCACGTCGTCCAGCGCACTGCAGGTGGCCGTGCGTTTGCCGGTCAGTCCTTGCGGCACTTCCAAATCGCTCAGTTCTTTCGATCCAGAGAGCAAACCGATCTCGCCGAAATACGCGTTGGGACCGAGATAATCCAGGACGCGATCTTGTCCCTGAAACCGCTGCGAAACTTTGACGTACCCCAGCCGCACCATATAAAAGGCGTCGGCTGGTTCACCCTGGCGAAAGATGATTTGACCGGGATCAACGTGCAGCAGTTGCACTTTGTCGCGCAGAAACTCGATGCAGTCCTTCCGGCCACTTTCGCCCAGCGAATCGAACAGGCTGACGTTTCCCAAATGCGTCTGCAGCGCCCGCTCGCGATACACGCTTTCCAGCGTCTGCCGCGCGGCGGCATTACGTTGGAGCATGTACAAAACATTGCGGCGAATTTCCAGCACCACGCTCGGCTCCATCGCAACGACCGTGGCCGAACGCGGGTAGTCGCTCATGCACGTCATCTCGCCGAGGATCAGATCGGCGGCGGTGCGCACGTCGTCGGGTTCGCTCGATGGCACGCTGCGCGGGGGCGGCATTGGATCGGGACGCGTGCGATTGCGGCCGCGGGTGCGGCGAACTAAACCCTGCAGCCAACCCAGCGGCCCGGTCCCGTGACCCTGTGCCGTCTGTTTCGCCGCCGGTTCCTTGAACCACAGTCCGAACGAGCCCTTGACGAGGATAAACGCGGTCGACCCATAGTCGCCCAACCAACATAGTGGCTCGCCCTTTTTCAGCTCGCGCCGCACGACCGAGTCCTGATTCCATTGCAGCCACTTGAACGGCAATGCGCGAAACAAAGAGTACTCTTGAAGTTTGGCGGCGGTCATTGAATGGCCGCTCCCACCGGCCACCATTTGCTTGTGCCAATCGGACTCGACGGGATTGCGGAATGTCAGGGCGTCAGTGGGGCACGACACCATGCACTCGCCACACGACACGCACGTGGACTTTTCCATCAAATTATCCAGGTCGAACGCGATGCCGGCGGTGTAGCCCTTGCCGGTGCGGCCAATGACGTGATTCAGTTTAATCTCGTCACAGCCGCGTTTGCAGCGTTCGCAAAGAATACAGGCGTCGTGATTGACGGCGATCAGCGGCGACGAGTTGTCTCGGCCGCGCTTTCCAATGCGCTCCCGGATAGCGAATCGCGCGCGATCGGCATGCACTCGATTGGCCAATGCGGCCAACTCATTCGTTTCAGCAGCCATCGCGCTTGGCCGAGCGGCGTCGTCCAGCAAGTGATCCGACGCCAGCAACTCGGTGAGCACCTGCACGGCGTTTCGCAGGCGGAGGCTGGCGTCGTCGTCGGGCGAGTTGATCGTGTGCACGATCATCCCCGGTTCGACCGGGTGATAACACGCGGGCACCAGTTTCGGACCGGGCACAACCTTCTTCTCGCGATTCTCCCGGCACACCTCGACACAGCAAACCCGGCAGACGCCCACCGGACGCATGTGTTCGCGATGGCAGAGCGTGGGAATTGGATTCTGATCGCCGGGTGCCTGTACGAACAGCAACTGCGCGGCGTCGTAAATCGTCGTGAGGCGCGGCACGGTCTTGCCTTCCGCGTCGTTGACAAAGTTGCCTTGTGAATCGGCCTTGGGCACGGCTTTCTTGACCGTCACCTCACGTCCGTCGATGGTCAGCGTGACTTCTTTCAGGTAGTCCGCCGCGGTCGCCTTCTCCAAGCGGATCAACTGTCCGTCGATATCGCGTGCGAACAGCCCTTCGGCTTCCCACTGCAACGTTACTTCGTCAAGGAATTCGTCGGCCATGGCATGTTCCTACGTCGGCGATCCGGTGGTTTTGAGATACGGCCGGACGTCGTCTTGAAAATGTGTCAGCAGCGACGACAACGGATTTGGGGCGACCGTTCCCAGTCCGCAGATTGCGGTCAGTTCCATCGTTTCTGCCAAGATGTCAACGAGTTGTTGTTTCCCGCTGCTGCCGTTGCGCCCGTACAGCGCAGCCTGATCCAAGCGGCGCTCGTGCAGATCGGTCGCAATTTCGACCAGTTTCTGCGAGCCGATGCGGCACGGAACGCATTTGCCACACGATTCGTTGCGGAAGAATTTCAAGCAGGCCAGGGCCGCGCCGACCATGTCCGCTCCGTCGCCGAAGACGACAATTCCCGCTCCCATCATGACCTTCATCTTCCGCGCCAACGCGATATCCATTTCCATGTTCTGGATGTCGAAGTGCGTCGAGCCAAGCGGAAGCGTCTTTACGAATTCTCTGCCGAGATGTTCAACCGGCACTTGGACGGGCCAGAATCCGCCGGAGGGGCCGGACAGCGCGATGGCTTTGAGTGTTTGTTCTTCGCGCATGCCGCCGGCAAAGTCATGAATTAGTTCGCCGACGGTAATGCCGATCGGCACCTCATACACGCCCGGCTTGGCGACGTCGCCGCTGATCGAGAAGAACCGCCGGCCGAGATACTTGTTGCGTCCTTCATCGGCGAACCATTTTCCATCCTCTTTCAGCACGATGGCCGGCACCCAGGCCAGCGTCTCGACGTTGTTCAGCAGCGTCGGCTTGTCCCACAGGCCGTTGGTTTGCAATTCCGGCGGACGATTGCGCGGCTCGGCGCGCTTATCCTCGATGGCTTCGATCAGCGCAGTCTGTTCGCCGCAGATGTAGCCGCCGGGACTAACGAACACTTCGACCGGGAAGTCAACGCCGCTGCCCAAGATGTCATCGCCGCAAACGCGCTGTGCTTCGGCTTGGCGAATGGCTTCGCGGACCGCCTGGATTTGTTCAGGGTACTCGTGTCGGATATAGATGTAGCCGCGCTGCGCATTCAGAAAGAGGCCGGCCAGGATCACGCCTTCCAAAACCAGGTGCGGTGCGCGGAGCAGCAACTCGCGGTCTTTGAACGTTCCCGGTTCGCTCTCGTCGGCGTTGCAGACGACGTATTTCACGTCGCCCGTGGCGGTGAGTACGTCTTGCCATTTTTTGTAAGCGCGGCCGCCCGCGCCGCCCATGCCCAGCAGCCCCGCAGTTTCGAGCGACTTGACAATCCGATCGCGCTCGGCGTCGCGCTGCTTGTCGTCCTGGCCGCTGGCGATGAAGCGACGCACGGCGGAGTACGGTTCGAGCGATGAATCGTTCGCATAAACGTCGATCTTCCACGGCTCGGACGATTGACGCGGATATGACGCATCCACATCGTGCGGCGGCGGACGGCCGTCAAGTGTCTCGCGCACGATCTCGCGCAGTTCGTCCACCGACCGCTGGACGTAGTTCCTTGACTCCGCGCCCGAATCGATACAGACCGCCGGCGCGCGGTCGCAACGGCCTAGACACGACACGCCGTCGATGGAGAGCCGCTCGGGACTCTCGTCTTTGTACGTCGACTTCAGTTGCTCGAGCATCTCACACGATCCGCGCCGGTGGCACGCCATGTCGCGACAGACTTTGACCTCGACCTCGGGCGGCGGCTGGCGGCGAAAGTGCGGGAAGAAACTGGAGACTTCCTGCAATCGATACAGGGGCGTCCGTGTACGTTCGGCCAACGCCCGTAATTCGCCTTCGGGCAGATATCCCAACCGCTCCTGAATGTGATGCAATTCTTGAACGATCATTCCGGCGGCACTTTCTGGTTCTTGAACTGAACGATCAGCGCTCGCACGAGCGCTTGGACTTTGTCCGGCCGGCTTTCGTCGGCCGTTTCGGCAGCGCCTGGCGGTTCGGACGGTGCTGTCAGCGGCATGTCCAGCGGCGGGACGTTCAGTAGTTCGCGCAGTTGGATCAAGTTGGCTTCGCCCGCCCGCGTGTCATTCCCCGGCGTCTGCGACATCGATTGCTGGAAGGCACTGGCGGCCAGATACCACTGCGTGCATTCGTCCCAATTCCAACGCGGCTCGCGCACCACCACTTCATGCAATTGTACCAAAGCGGCGCCGGCCTGATGATTGGCGAACACACGGTCTAGCTGCGCCATTGTAGCCGCGCTGAGTTGTTGCGCCGCCTGACTGTCCGTCAGCATGCGGTTCATGGCTTCAGTCAGCCCGGGTTTCGCCGAGCCACTTTCCGCCTTCTCCAACTCGACGAGCACAAAGCCGGACCGCGGCCAATACCATGTGCCCCACGCCGCACTTCCCAGCGGCGGCTGTGCATTACGCTGACGGAAACTGGGCCAGCGCAGCGAATGATGACAAGCGTAACAGTCGTGTTGAGCAAATTCCGGCCAGATCGGCTGCGTGGCGTGGTGTTCGAGCAGCTTGAGCGACGCCCGCGCCGACGCGACTTGCCCCGCCGCCCAGCGCTGCGCCGGATAGTCCGCGCGAGCCTGCTCGGCCGCAACGTTCCAGTGCGCGGATCGCTGAGTGAGGTAGGTGAAATAGGCGTGCAATTCGAAGCTCAAACGCGGATGTCCCGCTGCAATCAAGTCGTGATTCACGTCGCGCTTGGAATGCGTGTCGCTGGCGGGCGACCCGACGTGGCAACGGCAACAAACTTCGGCCCGGACCGCCAGGTCTTGCAAATTGTTTAGGCCCGCCGCCGCTTTGATACTCGGCGATTCGCTACTCGGCGATTCGCCCGCCCAATCCTGCTTCACGTGAGCTGTCTCCCACTTGTGCGCCGGACCGTGGCACGATTGACAATTCACGCCGTCGGCACGAAACAAGCCTGCGGTCCAATTGTCCTCTTGTACCGTGCTGTGACAGGCGACGCATCCTTGTTCCGCCAAAAGCTTCTCATAGTGTTCCGCTGGGTCAGGTCTACTGTGCGATGCCGGCGACGCGCGGACCGCCGAGGCTTCGGAACCAACGAGTAATTCAATTATCCGCCGCGAACGCTCTGTAAGCAACGTTGCGTACGCGCCGGAGTGAGGATCATTTGTTTGCCACACCGAGTACGCCTTGTTCCACTCGCCACGTCGCGCGTTGGTCGGTCCGCCATGGCAAGCCGCTGCGGCGCACGAGTTGATAGAGATCAGCGACGGATGATTCAGACCGCCGGCCACGGGCGACGGCTCGCTCGCCCAAAGTCGTTCGCGCGGCGCCGAATCTGCCACCAGCATCGCGGCCAGCAGCAGAACTGCGGTCGTCATCGTGCGATGGTGGCGACAGTCAAGGATTCGAAATCGAATCATCACTCGTGTCCTATTACAATTTGCTCGCCTGCAAGATTTCGACCAGCGGGCGCACGCCGTTTCCGCCCCCGTGATACGTGTGGCACTCGATGCATCGATACGACGCCGCGTCCGTCCCTTCTTTACGGCCACCCTGCGGACCGTGGCACTCGAGACACTTAGCTTGAGCTGGCACCAACAGGTCGCTACTCTTTTGCGACGGCTGCGGGCCATCCCACTGGGTGTTTTGGTGACAGTAGTTGCACTGCTTGTGCCGATGCTTGAAATGGTTAAACGCGCTGTGCTCAAACCACACCGCGATCATCGATGGCGGCTCAACGTCCGGCAGCGCGGACGCCTCGCCGGACTTGAAATCGTGGCATTCGTCGCACCGCTTCCTCAAATGCCACTCGGCCTTTTGCACCTTCGCCGCGACAAGACGGTCGAGAGCAGCTTCATCATCGCGCGGCGCTTCCACGTCTGTGCGGCCGGGAATGGGTGAACTGCCGAAACCGATGGAGACAGGGGCCGGTGGTTCGCTTTTCGCCGTCGTCGGCTTTTGCTCCGATTGAAACTGCTCCCGGTAGGCGAGTTGCAAGAACGAGCGAAGCTTGTCGGCCGGCAGCTTGTGCGGAACCGTTTTGACCGTACCCGGTTCATAATCCAGCGGGTGACACGCTCGGCAACTGTCTTCGTACGTCGGCATACGGCGGTAATGGAATTCGACACCCAGCGGGTCGCTGCCAATCGGTCCATGCGCACCCGCGGCTTGCGACAGGTCTGGCTTGTGGCACGCGTCGCAATCGAGCGTCACCCAGTCCGAGTCGGATTGGTCAGTCTTGCGATACCGCTGGCGATCGGCATCGGCCAAGTCCCCAAGTTGCAAACCGCCGCGCTCGTCAGGCAGGCGTAACCCCGGCGCCATGTGCCGCTGATGATTGAATTGAAGATGCGCGTGGGACTTCTTGAGAGAATCAAAATCCGGATGGTGTGCCTCGTCGAATCCTGTCACCGAATTCGCAATATCCGACGTGTATCCCTTGGTAGGGACCGTACAGGAACTCAGGTCTTGATGGCAACGCACACACGCGAGATCGTCAACGATGTTCAGCTTTGCATCGCTGCCGCGATGCTCGCGGTGGCAGCTTGCGCAGCTTTCGACTTTCTCGGCCGACTCGTAGTGGCTGTGCGCGTAGATCGGCAGCGGTTTGTCCAACGAGACATGTTGGAACTTTTTCGTAACAAGCTCTTTCGTTTGTGGCGTGACGACGGGATGACAGACTTGGCATTGCTGATCCGCGGCACGGTCCCATAACGCTCTTTCGCCGGTGTGGTGGTGCTCATAAACCGCCGCCCAAGAGTCACCTCGCAGGGGCCCGGAGTTGCTGTGGCACTGCGCACATTGCGAATTCCATTTCGCGTGTGCGTCGGCAACTCGAGCCGGGCTATAAAGTGTGGCCGCATCGTTGCTAAACAGAGTCACGCAGAGGAGCAATGCGGCGCCGGCGATGAGGGCGGCTGCCCAAGCCCAAGCTTTACGGCGCGCTTCCAGCCGCTCGAGCTTGCGATGGAACTCAATCGGAATTCGCAGAGCCCGCCATTTCCCTTTGTTTTGGGCTTCCATATTTATCCAGCCCCCATTCTCCAACTCTGGTATGCAACGCGCGTCTAAAAGAACACGCCAAACCCGCTGTATTTTAGCGCCACCACAGCATGCCACACCATGATCACCACCAACGCCGCGGACAGTGGCAGATGAACGGCCAGCCAAACGTGCAGCCAAAAGTGAATCCGCGACTGCCGGTCGAGTTGCCGCCGCTGTTCGCACCATTTCCCCAGCGCGTCGACCGCCGGGTGAGCCGCCGGATTAAGCCCCGACTTCAAGTTGCGTAGCAGTTCGTCGCTCCGCTGCTGGTCCCGCATAATCGATCCCGATCGCCGGCCGTGTTGGAGGAATGGTCGAATCGTCTCTTGAAAAGTATCGTACAACAAGTTGGAATTGGGAACCGTCTGCGGCGCTTCCGGCAAATCCGGATGCCCGCCCAGATACTGACTCGTCGACCTTTCTGCGCCAATCACGACGGTCGCTCGTGCTCGCCGTTCCGCCACGGCGCTGGCACTGTGCCGCGCGGCTAGACTTTCGTGTTCCTCCCCGCCGCACGTCGCTAGGACAAGCGCTTCGGCATCCGCAACGAGTTGCTGCGACAGGCACTCGATTTGCGAGTAGATCGTTTCCTCCGGTACTGTGTCCAACAGCAACTTTGGCAAGATCTGCTGCAACACGAGTCCCAAGATTCCGCTGGCAATCACGATGATGAACAAGATCATCAAGACGAGCGCCAGTGGCCCGCCCCAGGAGATGCCGCCATGCACCAGGATCAGCGGCACGGTCAGCAGCCCCAGCCAAATATGGGCGGCCATCCAAGTGCGAACCCTGCCAATCCGCCACCGCCGCAACAGCCGCTTTCTCGGCCACAGCAAAAACTCAAAAACTATCAACACCGCTCCCACCACGCCACAGGTCAACCCCACCGGGCTGCTCCCCCCAGGCCAACGCCCCGCATACAAATACGCGGCGACGGCCGCAACTGGCGCAGCGATCGACCCCGCCATGAAAATGACAAGCCATGGCGCCTGCAGCGCCCGAGTTTCCGGATGAAGCAGGAGCACGCCGCCCGGCGGAATCCGCCGCTCCAATGCTAACGATATTGCTTACGGAAATGATCTACAGTGCGCCGTGGTGTATAACATCGACCATCTTCAAAGTCAATCACCGGCGCGGTACACGCTCGGGTTTGCTGGTTTAGTGGTCACCTCTCATGAGACGATCCAGCAATACTTCGCCCGACATGTGGAAGGCGGCGTTGTGCGGGCACGCATAGACGCAGCTCACTTCGTCGTCTGGGTTCGAGGCATCGACGCCGACGCTTTGACACAGGTCGCACGTGGTGGCTCGTTGTTGCACAACGGCCATCGTGCGGCCTGGATTTTGGGGATCGGCGCGGATCTCGTCGAAGCCAACCATATTGATGTTGCCGTAAGGGCAATTCTTGGCGCATTGGCCGCAACCGATGCAGTGGTTTTCGATCACGATCTCCAGCGACCCCTTGCGGTGTATCGAGTCGACCGGGCAGCCGACTAAGCAGTATGGGTCGCGGCACGAACGGCAGGCGCTCGCTACCAAGTACTTGTCGAATCTCAGCCCTTCGCGCACCAGCCGCGTGATTCCGCCGTGTGTGTCCGCGCAGGCCCGCACGCACTCGTCGCAACGCGTGCAGCTTTCCAAGTCCAGGACCAGCAGTTTCTGGGCGTTGTAGAGACCTTGTTCCAGAAATGGCTTAAGCGGCGGATCGAGTCGTTGGCGAGTTTGTTCATTCTTCTGCAGCCACCGCTGTGAGAGTTCGCGAAAGCGGTCGCGTAGACTTTCGTGACGGAGCAGTAACTCACGGAAATCGTCGCCGCTGATTCGCACCAGTTCAACGTTGTCCAGCGCGGTGCACGTGGCAACCCGTTTACCGGCTAGACCTTGCGGCACTTCCAACTCGCTCAATTCTTTCGACGCGGAGAGCAAATCGATCTCGCCGAAGTGCGTGTTCGGGCCGAGATAATCGAGAATGCGTATTTGTCCAAGATACCGCTGCGAAACTTTAACGTACCCCAGCCGCACCATGTAAAACGCGTCGGCCGGTTCACCCTGACGGAAAATGACTTGACCGGGATCAATGTGCAGCAGTTGCACTTTGTCGTGGAGAAACGCGATGCAATCCTTCCGCCCACTTTCTCCCAGCGAATCGAACAAACTGACTTCCACCAAATGCTCCTGTAAAGCCCGTTCCCGATAGACCTTTCCTAGCGTGTGTCGCGCGGCGGCATTGCGTTGGAGCATGTATAGGACGTTACGGCGGATTTCCAGTACCTCGCTCGGCTCGAGTGCAACGACAGTCGCCGACCGTGGGTAGTCGTTCATACACGTCATCTCGCCCAGGATTAAATCATTCATCGTTCGCACATCGTCCGGAGCGCCGTGCGGCACGCGGCGTTCGGGCGGCGATGGGTCGGGACGCGAGCGGCCGCGGCCGCTTGTCCGACGAACGAAACGCTTAAGCCAATTCAGCGGTCCCCCTCCATAATCCTGTGCCACCTGTTCCGTCGACGATTCCCTGAACCACAGCCCGAACGTGCCCCGCAGCAGGATAAACGCCGTCGCCCCATAGTCCCCCAGCCAACAAAGTGCCTCGCCATTTCGCAGCACCCGCCGCACGATCGAAGCCTCATTCCATTGCAGCCACTTCAGCGGAATCGCGCGAAACAACGGGTGCTGCTGAAGTTCTGCGGCGGTCACCGGATAGCCGTTGCCACTGGCCACGATTTGCTTGTGCCAATCCGATTCGATAGGCTTGCGAAACGTCAGGGCGTCCGTGGGGCACGACACCATGCACTCGCCGCACGAAACACATGAGGATTCCCCCATCGGATCGTCGAGATCAAACGCAATCCCCGTCATGTATCCTTTGCCAGTGCGGCCGATGACGTGATTCTGCTTGATTTCGTTGCAGCCACGAATGCAACGTTCGCAGAGGATACAAGCATCGTGGTTGACGGCGATCAGCGGCGACGAGTTGTCTCGGCCGCGTTTTTTGATACGCGCCCGGCTGGCGAACCGCGTGCGGTCGGCATTCATCCGCTCGGCCAGCGCCGCCAACTCGTTCGTTTGGACAGTAGTGCTCGATCGAGAGGTCTCGTCGAATAAGTGTTCCGCGGCGAAAAGCTCGGTCATAACTTGAACATAACTGCGCACTCGCTGGCTGACGGCTGCGTCGGGAGAGTTGATTGTGTGCACGATCATCCCCGGTTCGACCGGGTGATAACACGCGGGCACGAGCATCGGACCGGGCACGACCTTCTTCTCGCGATTCTTCCGGCATACCTCGACGCAGCAAATCCGGCACACTCCCACCGGACGCATGTGTTCGCGATGGCAGAGCGTGGGAATTGGATTCTGATCGCCGGGTGCCTGTACGAACAGCAACTGCGCGGCGTCGTAAATCGTCGTGAGTCGCGGAACGGTCTTGCCTTTCGCGTCGTTGACAAAGTTGCCTTGTGAATCGGCCTTGGGCACGGCTTTCCTGACCATCACCTCACGTCCGTCGATGGTCAGCGTGACTTCTTTCAGGTAGTCCGCCGCGGTCGCGCTGTCCAAGCGAACCAACTGTCCGCCGATGTTCCGAGAAAACAGCCCTTCGGCTTCCCAGCGCAAGGTCACTTCGTCAAGAAACTCGTCGGCCATGGCATATTCCTACGGCAGTGACGCACGTGAATTAAGGTACTGCTGTACGTCATCTTGAAAATGTGTCAACAACGACATCAACGGATTCGCGGCAACGGTTCCAAGACCGCAAATCGAGCCCAACTCCATCGTTTCGGCCAGCAAATCAACAAGTTGCTGCTTCCCGCTGCTTCTATCATCCGCGTTCAGCGAACTACGATCCAACCGTCCTTCGTACAAATCGGTCGCAATGTCGACCAGTTTCTGTGTCCCGAATCGGCACGGCGCGCATTTGCCACACGATTCATTTCGAAAGAACTCCAGGCACGATAGCGATTGCGCAACCATGTCGGCTTTGTCGCCGAACACGATAATTCCCGGTCCCATCATGACTTTCATCTTCCGCGCCTGAGCGATGTCCATTTCCATATTCAAGATGTCGAAATGCGTCGTGCCCGCCGGCAGATCCTTCACAAAGGCTTTGCCAAGGTACTCGACCGGGACTTGTACAGGCCAGAATCCGCCCGACGGTCCGGACAACGCGACGGCTTTGATTTTTTGTCGATAACGCATTCCACCGGCAAAATCATAGATCAACTCGCAAAGCGTAATGCCTACGGGGACTTCGTAAACTCCCGGCCTGGCGACGTCGCCGCTGATCGAGAAGAACCGCCGGCCGAAATATTTGCCGCGGCCTTCACCGGCGAACCATTTTCCATCCTCCCGCAGCACGATGGCGGGCACCCACGCCAGCGTCTCGACGTTGTTAATCAGTGTCGGCTTGTCCCACAAGCCGTTGGTCTGCAATTCCGGCGGACGATTGCGCGGCTCGGCCCGTTTGTCCTCGAGGGCTTCGATCAGCGCCGTTTGTTCGCCGCAGATGTAGCCGCCGGGGCTGACGAACACTTCGACCGGAAAGTCGATCCCGCTTCCCAAGACATCATCGCCGCAAAGGTGCCTATTCTCGGCTTCGTGAATGGCTTCGCGGACCGCCTCGATCTGTTCGTGATATTCGCGGCCGATGTAGATGTACCCGCGCTCCGCATTCAGAAAGAGTCCGGCAAGGATCACGCCTTCCACAACCAGATGCGGTACGCGGAGCAACAACTCACGGTCCTTAAATGACCCCGGCTCACCACCTCCGTTGCCGTTGCAGACGACATATTTCACGTCGCCGGCCGCGGTGCGCACGTCGCCCCACTTCTTGTAAGCGCGAGCCCCCGCGCCTCCCATGCCCAGCAACCCGGACGTTTCGAGCGACCGGATGATCCGATCTCGTTGCACATCACGCTGTTTGTCGTCCTGGCCGCTGGCAATGAATCGCCGCACGGAAGCGTACGGCTCCAGTGGCAAATCACTCGCGTAAATATCGATCTTCCAGGGCTCCTGTGATTGACGCCGGAATAATGAGTCCGGGTCATGCTGAGGAGGCCGCCCATCGAGCGTCTCTCGCACGATCTCGCTCAATTCGTCCAGCGACCGCTGCAAGTAGTTCCGCGTCGTCGCTCCCGAGTCAATGCAAACTGCGGGAGCCCGGTCGCACCGACCAAGACACGAAACACCTTCAATGGTGAGCCGCTGGGGACTCTCACCCATGTAAATTGATTGCAGCTTTGCGAGCAACTCGCACGAACCGCGCCGACGGCACACCATGTCTCGGCAGACCTTCACCTCGACATCGGGTGGTGGTGCGCGACGAAAGGCCGGATAGAAACTCGAGACCTCCTGCAACCGATAGAGTGGTGTCTGCATACGTTCGGCCAACGCGCGCAACTCCACCTCAGGCAAATAGCCCAACCGCCGCTGAATCAGGTAGAGTTCCGTTACGATCATCCCTCCGACCATTCGCCTACTCGGCGCCTCCACCCTGCGCGCTTCAAGCGTTTCGCGCGGGCGCGAAGAGACTTCGTAAACACCTTTGCCGATCAAATCCTCCCCGCTAATGAACTCCGCTATCGCCTCCATCGACCTCAGAACTGTGTCGGGCTCCCCAGGCTTGTCCTCGCAAAAAGCGAGGCTCTCCTCGTAAGCGTAGAATGGGACATACAGCGTTTCCGTCTTGGACCAGCCTTTGTCCCGATAGTCTGAGCCCAGTCGCTGTAGAATCGAGGCAAACAATTCCTTTGCGTACTTCCGCCGCTCCTCCAGCCTTTCCAATTCGTTTCGATCCGCGCGTGAAAATACCGGAATGATTTGCAAGGCGGTCTCCGCCGTCTCATCAATTGGCATGGCCAGTGAATTGGCAACCGCCGCGCCGCCGAGAAGGCTTTGATTATTAGGCGTAACGAACATGACAACCGTGTCTGGCATCAGAAGCGTACAAATGCCGAACGTGTCGCTGACGCCGGTCCGGCTGTCGATCAAGATATAGTCATACTCGGCCCGTAGGCGACGCCTCACCGCTTCGAGAAGCTTGTCTCCGCCCAACTCACCGTAAAACGATTGCCAGTCGAAAGTATTCACTCTTGCGGCGTACGTCGCGTCTTGCCGACCGGCCCCGATGAAGTCCAATTTCCCCGGACGTCGAAAGCGACAATCAAGCATAACGGCGCGCAGTTGCTCGGCCTTCCTTTCGTACAACTCCGGACCTACCCCACTTTGCCCATCATCACGATTCGCAGCAACAGCCACGAACTCCGTTACAAACTCGATCAAGCCATCGGTTTTGCGCAGCTCCTTGTCCGACAAGAAGGGCGCAAAATAAAAATGGAGACCGGGAGATTCGAGGTCCCAGTCCACAGCCAAGACGCGCTTCCCGCTGTTCGCCAAAATCAAGGCCACGTTGGCGAGAGCCATCGTTCGGCCCGTGCCACCCTTGTATGCGTAAAACGTAACAATCTTTCCGCGCCGGGATGTCGCAGTATCCGCGATCTCAACAGTATCCGCCTCCAAAGATGGCGGTGGTCCCCAAGAAAACTCATCTAACTCGATCCCTGCGCCCTGCGACGCTTCTTCCTCACCGATTCTGACTCGTTTCGCGTAACCAAGTAACGCCGCCTCACAGGCTTCTTTTTCTGGGGGAACCAATTGGGAGACCGATTCCGATGAAATCGTCTTGGTCAGCCTTTGCATGGCCGCTAGCAACGTCTTGTCCTCCCAGGGCTGTTCCTTAAATACAGCCAGCAACTCTTCATACGCGTAAAACGGGACATAGGGTATGGTCAGCAACTCCTCCATTGCAGGCCGTTCCAGTAGGCTCCGCGGTATCGCATCCATGTTTTGGACGCGCGCCGCGTCACCCGCATCCTCGTACAACTGCTGGATTTCCCGCGTACCGCGTTGACCAATATCAAAAAACAGTTTTGCGGCTTTGCTGCTCGCAAAATCAAGACGCTCCTTTTCGTTCAGGTCCGTCCGCGACAAAACGGGTATGACTCTCTTCGGACGCAACGATTCACTTTCGCGGTGGGCCTGTTCGCACACGGATTCAGCGACGGCAGCCGCACCGCGGATGCTTTGATTGTTTCCGGTAAAGAGCAGCACCAATGTGTCCGGCATTTGCACGGTGCAAATGCCCGCCGTGTCACTCACGCCGGTACGGCTGTCAATGAGCACGAAATCGTATTCTTCCTGCATCCGCTCGCGCGCAGCCTCCAGCAGCGCTCCCCCGCCCATCCGCTCGTAGAAAGATTGCCAATTGAACGAATTGACACGACTGTGATAGGAGGACGACTGTCTGCCTGCGGGGATAAAGTCCAATCGACCCTCATTCGGAAACGAGGAGTTTAACGGGATGGCAAAACGGAGAATATTGGCGTACGGAAGAAACCACTCTGGGTCATCATCGTCCGAGGGCGTCATTGCCGCGTCCGCGAACTCGATCGCAAAGTCAATCACTCCCGGCGTCGCGGTCAACTCGACGTCGGACAGGAACGGTGCAAAATACCGATGCAGGCCCGGCGCCTCGAGATCCCAGTCGAGCGTCAGCACACGCTTGCCGTTACTTGCCAGAATCCACGCAACATGCGCCAGCGCCATCGACCGGCCGACGCCGCCCTTGTAGGAGTAGAACGTAACGATGTTGCCTGGACTTTTTTTAGACATCCTGTCACCCGTCGCCCTGTCGCGACAATCATGTATTGCCGATGGTTGGCACTCGCCTATATCTGCTCGCCTTCACAATCCGACAAACTGGGCCGCGTTCATACATCCTTTTGCGGACGTGGCACAGACCGCTTTTGATTTTATTCACAAATTGCTTGCGATTGATCACTTCGACGATCCGCGCACGTTTCGGATCTTGGCGCCGGAACACGTCCCGCCATTTCTCCCTCAGCCCGTCACCGTGCAACTCCGTTTCCCCATCGTTCGGATTCCACGGTGCGATAACGATGCAGTTCAAGTAGCTTTCCGTGTCGTAGGCTTTCATGATGGATTCCAACAGACTCACATGCAGCGACCAAATGTCGACGAGAAGCACGGCGACGATATTCTTGCGCTCGCTCGAATCCAAGTGCACCAGAAACTTGTCGACGTCCGCGACATTCTCGAACCACACAGGATCGTAAGTTAGCTTCTCGGAACTTGCGGCATTCTGCGCCAGCACCGTTGCCGGTAATAAATCTGGATTGAGAGGCTTCCAGTCACGCTCGCGATCGGGGCCATAAGCTGCCAATTCTTGTCGGCGATTACATGTTCGGATTTCTTCATCGGTCCCCACAACGTAATAGAACCGAACGACTGTCGGCCCACTCTTGTCGCTTACCGTTGCCTGTGGTGATTTTGCAAAGCTGTCTGTCGAAACGGCCGAGCTGCGCACTTCGTGGCTGACCACTGTGTGTGCAGACTCTTGCAGACTTGCCGCGTTAATTCGATGGCCAAGGTCAAACGCACTGGGTACGTTGTCGAAATTCGCGTATTTTGGATCGAGGGAAGACGGTGAGAGATGCGGCCGAGAACGGGCCGCCTTTTTGATCGCGTTCGCCAAGCTCCGAATAACGTTCCGGTAGTCTTCATCGGACGCCCCACTGTTCACTTTCTGCCGCATTGACCGTAGTCCATGTCGCGCGTAATCGTCCGGCGCATTCGGCAGACCATAGTGTTTTTTCGAGGGCCACCGGTCGCTGAAGTGTTCAGGCTCTTCCCAGACGATGGGAAGTATTCGTGACGATTCAGGTACCTCTGTGCACTCAGTCGTGGATCGTTCTGGGAACCGTTTTGTGAAGATAAACCACTCTTTCCCGCACACATCGCTATCGAAATAGGCGGGCGTCGCCACAAATACGAAGACCGCGCTATTACAAAGCGCCCTGAAAATTGTCGTGTCCCACTGTTCACCGGGATTGATATTCTCGACGTCCCGAAAACAGACGATTTTGCGTGAACTTCCGCAAATGCTACGAACCTCTTCCTTCAGGTGACCGAGTACTTTGCCAAGGAGATCAGGATGCATGTCTGCGTGTGCATAGCTGAAGAAAAACACAATCGAATTGGAGTCGCTTTCAGACATGGCAAGACTGTTAGTAGCGCGATACTAGAATCGATTCATCACATCTCTGCCGCGCCAAATTGGCGTGGCAAGGATTTCAACGGTACTACTTTCAACAAGGGACGGACAGATAGCGTTGGTCGCGTAAATGTGTGGCAGGATTAATGGCAATAGGTCGCATTGAAAACCGCGTCAATTCGCGGGCGAACAGGTCCGCACGTGCCGAATTGAATTCGGCAACGGGCGCTTCCGTCACGTTTGGACCATGGCCCACGGACGTTTTCGGCGACCGCTCCGCTGCTTTCGTCGCGGCGGATTCACGTCCCGTTGGTGCTGCTTTGCGCGAACTACGCCGCAGCCCACGAAAGCCGTTGCCGCGGATTGATTCCGTATCGGACGCTCGGACGCGGACGAAACGGCTTGTCACGACCTGACGTCGGTCCACGAAAGGAACGAACTGGCCCACGCCCAGCATTGGAATGTCAAAAGTAAAATGGAGCATGACAGCGCCCGGCGCAAAACCGCCGCTCCGATGCAATTCGCCATCGTGTCGTAAATACTCTGCTTACACTTTTTAACATTGCTTGGGTCGAAAAGTCAACAATCGGCTCGTCGGCGACGAGTGCCTGGGCGCGAGGGTCTTTTTGTGAGACTGAAGTACGCCAGACTCGACGCCGCGAAGTGGAGGTCTTAGACTATTGCGTATCAATGCGACAACCAGTAACAGAAAAGGCGACGTCGGCTCGATTGGCAGAGGGCTAGTCATGGATTTGGAAAAATCAAACGAGCAAAGTATACAAAGTATACAAGAAATCCTAGAAAACCTGTCAACAGTGGCAGACTTGGTTCCCGGTGACCTTGCCACGCTCGGTCAATGGCTCGCCAGCGAGGATCGTCCTTATCCCGTCGAACTCTATGCATGTTTGTGCGGCGCATTGCAGGGCTGTGACGTGCCGCTGACGGCGTACGACGTTGCCATCGCTGGTTTGCGCCATCATAAACGCGATCCGAAACTGCTCTGGCTGAAGGCGTTGTCGCTGTGTGAGGTTTGCGCGTTCGACGAGGCCAAGGACGTGCTGCTTCAATTGCGCGAACAACCGCCCAGGCCGGATCTCAAAACCGAAGATTTGCTCGGGCTCTTGGCGCGAACGTACCGCAGCCTGGCTTTCGCCTTCGAAAGTGAAAACCAGTGGACAGCGAATTTGCGCGAGGCGAGCAACATCTACCAACAGGCGTACGCGACGTCGGGGAGTTTTTATCCTGCCATCAACGCCGCAACTTCGTCCGCGATGATGGGCGACCTTTCCGAAGCCCAGCGATTGGCCGGCGAAGCGTACGAGCTATGCCGCGGACAATCTCACAACGTTTCGACCGAGGACGACGATTACTACTGGTTGCCAGCGACGATGGCCGAGGCGGCGCTGATCCTCGGGCGAACCGAAGAGGCGATTATGTTATACCATACGGCCGCCGCACGGGCCAATAAACGGTTTCGCTTTCTACGCTCCACGCGGCGCAACGCCCGGCTTCTCATGAAACGGTTGGGGCAGTGTTTCCTATGACTACGCCAATACCGGTTTAACCGGCCTCGCGATGCAAAATGCGGAACGGCTCGAAACCGACTTCGTGGCGCTGGCCGTTTGGGACGGCCGCGAAGGTGACGGGCTCGGCGGCACGGCGTCGGTCATTCAGCGCTGGCGGGATATCAATCGCCTCGATGTGGACATCATCGACCTGACGGAGTTGTTGAAGGAAGCCAAGCATCCAGCCGCAACCATGATCGCCGATGTTAGCCGTCCCCGGCGACGCAAACCGCAATCCGCTGCTGGCAAATCAATCGAAGTCCGCGCGATCATGTTCGCCGACGTGCAAAACTTCACCGCTCTAACGGAAGAGCAGATGCCGGCGTTTGTCGAACGCTTTCTGTATATGATCGGTGCCAAAGCCGCCGTTTCGCCCGACCGGCCGATGGTACAAGAATCACGCGGCGACGGCGTGTTTTTCGTGTTTGCAGATATCGGCTCGGCGGGCCGTTTTGCCCTGGACTTAAACAACTCGCTGCGTAGCACACCTTGGCAATCGTTTGGCCTGCCCAAAGACTTGAACGTGCGGATCGCGCTGCATGCCGGCCCGATCTACGGCTATGTGTGTCCGTTTTCCAAACTGCCCACCTATACCGGCAACCACGTTAACCGCGCCGCCCGCATCGAACCGGTGACCCCGATCGGCGAGGTCTACGCCAGCCGCGAATTCGCCGCCCTGTGCTGCGAAAGCGGTGTCCAGGATTTCACGTGCCAATACGCCGGCCTGGCACCGCTGGCCAAGAACTATGGACTTTTTCCGCTGTACCACGTGCGACGCCGCGGACGGTCCAACTGACGTCCGTTTTCGACCGGCGCCGTTTGTGACCGACGATCAAGTGACTCTCGGCGGCCGAGGTTACACCGCGGGTCGCCAACTTTAACCACCGGACTGACGACGACCGCGATTGATTTGGATGCCGAAGTCAGTGAATAGCTCGAAGTCGTTGTCGCCGGACTTCGAAACGTTCTCAAATGGCAGGACCGCCGCGCTGCCTGCGGCAAAGTCGTCGTCATCGTGAACGTACTTGTCGGTAATCAGCCCAATCGTAAGTCTAGTACGCCCGACAGGATTCGAACCTGTAACCCTCGGTTCCGAAGACCGATGCGCTATCCAATTGCGCCACGGGCGCGTGCGGCTGTTTTATCGGTGTTATTTTCTGTGTTTTGGCCATTTCTCAATCCTGAGATTT
>JBGTKH010000184.1:0-3976 GCA_041744735.1 Pirellulaceae bacterium
CAACACCGCTTTTCTTGATGAGTCGGTAGCCGCCATTCTTCGCTCGCGCATCGGAAAGTCAACGGCCCACGGCACGATTCAGTCTAGGTTCTTTCTGCTGGCACTATCCTTAGCCGTCAAAGTTTGATGCGGTTGCCCTGAGCGATTAGGCGGGGGAAGTTGCGTTCTATCGGGGCTACTATCGAGCGCCACCGCCTGGATTGCAGTATTGGTTTTCGTCAACGTCGCTTCGCAGGCGGCACCATCGTGTGCTCAACCGTTGCAAGGACGCGGCCTGAGTCTTTCGCTCACGCAGGTCAGCGCCAATCCCTCGCCGTATCAGGCGGTTCGCTTACGGCTCATCCTACGGAATGACGGCCCAGAGGTATTCGACAGGCTTGCGGCACTTGAAAGTGGGTTAACAACGATAATTTGGTTTCGCGGTTCCGAAGACAGGGCGTTTCGTCGGTTAGACCGCCTATTTTTGTACATAGGTTCGGAGATTCCCATTTCCTGGGACCGGTCCAGGGACAGGTATACATACCTTCGTTTGGATGCTAACGAAGAAACGTCCATTTCGTTTACTGTCGGCTGTGAATGGTGCCCTATGCCTGACGCGAACCTCGAACCTTATATCTTATTCACGAAAGCTGGTGAATACACGATTGAAGTGTTCTATCCGAAAGAGTATCCGTTCGCGCGCCCGCTGGATTATCCCACCGAAGGCCAGCGTGGGAAACTGTTGCATGCCAGCGTCGTATTCAAGGTCGAACCTCCGCAGGGCAACGACAAAACGATCGTCGAGTTGCTTAGTAGAAACACGAAGCTGGGACCTGCGTTGCTGTCCACAATTCACGAGCCGGACGACGATGTCCTACCGAAATTTAGGAGGCTTGTTACGGACTTCCCAAATTCGCGCTACGCGGACTACGCGCGATTTGCGCTGGCAAGGGATTACCTGCAAGGCACGGGATACCACTGGTTTAAGGAAGGTTATAACCGCGAAACTTTCCAACGCGTTTTTGTCACGATACTTTCCAACGAGGCGACGAGTAATGAACAACTTATCATCGACCTTAAATCGCGCTTGCTTTTCGGAAATGTCTCTGCGGAGGATGATCGGGCGATTCGCGAGGCGGTCGCCGCACGGAAAGCGGCTGACGCGACACGACAGCGTGCGATTGCGCGGTTGGTCGAATTGGCCTTTGTGTCGGTCGAAGAGCGCCAGGCCGCAATCCGGCTACTCGAAGAAATACGAGATCCGCATTTCCCGTATCTCCCCACGGTGCTGGCCGTGAAACGGATTGCCAACCGCGACCTGGACGAAAAGCTCACACAGGCCATCGATGACCAAATGAATCAAAGGTACAGGGACAGCGTTGAGTGGATCACCCTTCAAAACGACCTGATCGGCGATAAAGACGAGTGGCGAGAATTTCGCGTGCAGAGTAGAACGCCGGTCAATGAACGAGATAAATAGTCCCAGGCCGATCCGTATACGAGCTTGCCCCCACGATTTTGGTACTTGTTAAGCCACGGCGACCTTTACGCAGTTGATGGGTGGCAGCGACTCGAAGAGGCAGCTCCATTCTTCGCCGCCGTCGCGGCCGATCCAGAGTTGTCCGGTCGTGGTGCCGAAGTAGAGGGCGGGGGACTTGACGTCGTCGATCGTCATCGCATCGCGCAAGACGGTGAAGAAGCTTTCCTTCTTGGGCAATCCTTTGGCCAGCCGCTTCCATTTTTCTCCACCGTTTTCGCTGCGCCACACGGCGGGCGAGCCGCCCGGGCAGGTGCGTGTCATCGGTTCGAGCGGCACGACGTACACCGTATCGGGATTGTGCGGATGCACGACGATCGGGAATCCGAAGTCGGAGGGCAGACCATCGGCGATCGAGCGCCATGTGCGGCCGTGATCGTCGCTGCGCAGCACGCCAATGCCCGGGCGGTCAGGCCAGCCGCCGTGATTCTGTATGTAGAGCCGTCCGGGCGCGGCTGGGTGGCTGGCGATCTTGTGCACGCACTGGCCGAACTCAGGATACGGATCGGGGACAAAACCGGCGCCGATTCCCCTGTTGGACGCGGTGAACGTCTGACCGCCGTCTTCGCTCAAGTAGTGGCCGCCGGTCGAAATGCCCAGATGCACTCGATTCCCGTCGCGCAGAACTGTGTGCATGCACAGTCCGCCGTTGCCGGGATGCCATTGCCGAGCATGCTCGTGGTTGCTGATGCCCGCAACCATCTCCCAGGAATCGCCGCCGTCGCTGCTGCGGAAGAGTGACGCCGGTTCGACGCCGCACCAGATGTCCTTCTTGTCGTCGCCGGCTTCAAGCGACCAGATGTTGGCCAGCGCTCGCCCATCCTCTTTCGGGAACGCCGGGGCGGCCTTCGTCTCCTTGAACTTTTTGCCGAGATCGGACGACTGCAGCACCTTCATGCCGAAGAAAGCGTTGCAGCTTGATGCATACAGCCGCGGCGAGCGGCGCGTGTCGATCAGCGCGGCGTACACCCCCACACCCGATCCGAACGGCCCGCGCAGATCGAACTTGCGACGAGATTTCACGGACTCGGCGACGAACAAACCTTTCTTTGTTCCAATGCAGAGAATAACGCGTTCCGACATGTTCAACCTCCAGAGACTGCTGGCATGATGGCAAGGACGTCCCCCGGTTCAAGTTGCGTATCCATTGCGGCGGGAGCTCGGACAAGTGACGAATTCACGAACAGGTTTACGTGGCGCCGCACAGCGCCCGTCTCATCGCAGACGCTACGGTAGAGTGCGGGGTGACTCTGCTGGAGCTGCTCCAGCGCGGCCCGCACCGTCACCGCCGGTACGCGAAGCTCCGCTGCGCCGCCACATTCGTGACGCAGCGCCGTTGGGATTTGAATCGAAACGGACATAGACATGGACGGGGCAACTAGGAACTGGAGCGTAGAGCGAGACTATTAGAATCTGCGAATTGCAACTTGGCAACGCAGCAACGCCGTTTTTTAACAGAGGCACTTGCCTTTTGGGAAGCAAGCCAAATGCTGCGATTCAGGCTGTGCCTTTTTAGCATCTTCACCATTCTCATTCGACACGCGACCGCCGCTTCGCATACAATCCCGCCCACGGGTTTCGATTCCAGTTGTCTGGGCCGATCAGCCGATGCTGGATGGAGAGTTGTAATCACCCGTCAGGCAACGCAAGGACGCGACACGATGGACCGACGTCAATTCATTGCTGGTTCGTTTCTGGGACTTGTGGGAGCCGCTGCCGCCAACAGCTTGGGCTGCCGCCGCCGCGCTCATGTGCTAGCACCCGACAAGCAAGATATGGTCGGCACCACGGCCGCTGGCGGAGAGGTTTACAAGCCGCTGGTCGATGAGGCGGTTGCCAAACTGTTGGGCCGGCACACGATCGGTATTCACACGGCCAGCACGGCCGCCACTCATCAGCGGATTTGCTTTGTGGGGCTGGAGAACAAGAGTGCCGAAGAGCTGGGCGACTTCAAGGATCAGATTTATCAGCTCATCGACACGCAGCTTCATTCGTCGCACGTGTACCAGCCGGTGAACAAGCGGTTCGTCGACGCGGCCCTGCGGGAAACTCGCCTGCGGCCCGATCAATTGTTCATTCCCGGCAACATGCGGATGTTCACCGCGATCTTGGAACAACAAGGGCAGCCGATCGACTACTTGCTGTACGCCACGCTGACCTCCGGCACCACGCAGAGCGGCAAGGATTACCAGCGCGATTATCTGCTGACGCTGGAGATGATCGACGTTAGCACGGGCGACTACGACAAAGAGTCGGCCATGCTGCGTAAGGGCTATCACAAGTCGACACTGGGCAAGATCCGCGAGTATGGTCTGTAACGCCAGCATGAGCCGATTCGATCGTCAACACGCGAAGGGGTCGGAAGTCTTTTTCAGTTTTGGCGGAAACCGCGTGCTTGTGCTGCGGGCACTCTTCGCCAAAACTGAAAAAGACTCCCGACCCCGTTTGCGCGCAAGCCTG
>JBGTKH010000185.1:0-16613 GCA_041744735.1 Pirellulaceae bacterium
CTTTGACGGCTAAGGATAGTGCCAGCAGAAAGAACCTAGACTGAATCGTGCCGTGGGCCGTTGACTTTCCGATGCGCGAGCGAAGAATGGCGGCTACCGACTCATCAAGAAAAGCGGTGTTGGAAAAGACGCGGGCTTCCAGTATTCGCGGAATCTCACCCGAGGCAACGATGCTTTGGCACGATATTGGGAAAAGTGTGCTCGCTAGCGGTTGCACAACCCGCGCAGTGTGATGCGGTTGCCCTGGGGAAGTAAGGAAGGTCAGATCCTTGGTTTCGGCGACACGACCGCGAGGACGGGATACGTTGACGTAGACGTGTTCGACGTGGCGACACGAGTGAAGATCCAACTTCGCGACCGTATCATAGGACATGTCCAGGCGCCGAAGTTTGTGTGGGAGGGGGATCGGTCCCCGATGAACACCCGTCAGATTGTAGACACGAAGCCATGTCAGACCTCTCAATACTGACAGGTCCGCCATTGCCGCCTCAGCCTCATACGTCGAAACTAGGGCTTCCCGCAAACCACCAAGTCCTCGTCTACGTTTCCACGTTTGGCAACGAATCAGGCCGATTCGACTATGAGTTGGAATCGCCACCGACTACCGAGGGCGAGGTGTATTCAGTTGCTGGTCGCGGCGAAGGATGCGCGTATGAAGAACTCCTTGGGATAATCAAATCGCATTTGACACTCTCTGGGTAGTTCGCCGCACAACACAGCATGGCCGCATAGCCCCTTCGGGCACGCCTTCCTTCGTTATTCAACGCGGGCATTTTTTGTATAATCCACTCTTTGGCCAGCGTCTTTCGCTTCGTTCGGGGCGGCGTCGGCCATGCTACCCGTTGGGCGCGCTGACTTGCACGCACCTCAAATGAATAAGCCAGACGTTCTTCATCAACATTGTCCTGAATGCAATTTTGCTCCCGTTGCGAGAATAATGACTTTGTCGTTCGACGCTGGTTTGCTCCGTTCGTGGCGGCGACGGCGAATCTACGTGTTGGCGGATAGATGAGCGATCCGGAACGACAACGCGTTTTCACCCTCAAGGCGTTGCTGGGTTTTATCACGAGCTTCGCCGTTGTTCTGGGCTTCTCGCAATCGTTGGGGCTTCCGACGCTGGCCATCGCATTATTCTTTCTCGGCCTATCCTTGTGGGTTGTCGCCTACCGGTTGGATCTTCCGTTGCTGTACTTGCCGGGTGCATTGATCTACGCAAGTTCGTTTGTCTATCTTGCAATTGGCAAGTGACGCTTGCCAGCGCGGACGCAATTCTCTCCGCCAAGTACGCCTAAAGGAATCCTAAAGCGGCGACGAGTCGCCGCACTCCAAGGGGCTACGCGAACCGGCGCACGATCACCGCGCTGGCTTGGCCTTGCGGCGTGACGTTGACGTTGATGAAGCTGTCGCCGGGAGTGGCGTCGTCGGATTGGACGACGGCGATGGGGCAAGCGGGATCGGGGGTCTCGTAATTCAGAACGGGGAACAAGCGGTTGTGTTGCAGGGCCAGCAGGCTGCAGATCAGTTCCACCATTCCGCTGCCTGCGCCGAGGTTGCCGAAGTAGCTCTTGGCAGCCGTGACCGGCACCGGCTTGCTGCGCTGGCCGAAGACGGTGTTAATGGCCTGAGCCTCCTCGGCGTCGCACCAGGTCGTCGATAGTCCGTGCGCGTGCACGTGCCCAATGTCGTCCGACGACAGTCCGGAATTGCGCAGCGACTGCAGCATCGCGTTCTTGATCGCCACGTCGATGTGCGCTACACCGCTGCGATCCAGCACTGTTGACGAACCTTGGCCCACGACCTCGCCGTAGATTTGCGCGCCGCGCGCCCGGGCGGTTTCCAACTCTTCCAGCACGATCGCGCCGGCTCCTTCGCCCAATACCATGCCCGTGCGATGCAGGTCGAACGGGCGGCTGGCTTTGGCCGGCTCGACGCCGTTGGTCGCCAACTGTTCTTGGATCGATGCGTGCACGGTTCGCAGCGGATGGATGCGCGTGCCGGTGGCGCCGGCGATCATGATGTCGGCGCTGCCGCGCGCGATCGTGCAATACGCCTCGCCTACAGCCAGATTCGCCGCGGCCTCGCGCAGCGTGAGCGAATTGCTCGGCCCGCGCAAATCGTTGTAGATGGCGATGTGGCTGGCCGGCATGTTGGGCAGATACTTTAAGAGCCACAGCGGCGTAACTTTCGGCAGCCCGTGCTCGGCCCAACGGCTGAACTCGAATTGTTGATCGGCGTTCAAACAGTTGCGCACTCCCTCTTCAAACTCTTCGGGCATCGTCAGGATATAGTCGATGCCGAAGACCGAGCCGGTGCGGTCCGGATCGAACTTGCCCGCGGACAGTGCCGCGTTGGCCAACGCCAGTTGTGCGGAGGCCACGCCCATTTCGATCTCGCGGCACATCAGCTTCACGCCCTTCTTGATGTTCCGCTGCACGCTCTTTTCCAGCGGGCCGAAATCTTCGATGGCCCCGGTGAACTGGCGGGCCTCGGCACCAAACGACGCCGGCAGAAAGTCGCTCGGCACGCGCTCCAACGGCCCCACTCCGCTGCGGCGGGCCATCAGATTGTCCCACACAGTGTCGGCCGAACTGCCCAGCGGGGAAATCAGGCCGAAACCGGTGATAACGACGCGTCGTGGTATGACAGCGGGCATGCAGCTAGTATTCGCGTGCAAAGGACTAACGAAAAACTCGGGGCGTTGGCCGACCGCCATCGGCCCCCCGACGTTTCTATTCTACTTCGTCAAACCGCGCACGCCCAAGATGAGTGAATTTCCCAAGATTGACAAGAGGTTCTTCCCAGAGCACGGGAGGGCGAGGCTCCGGCCGAGCCGCGCAATCCAATCCGCGAAAGGTAGGATGAACGCCCACGTCCGTCCATTCGCCGGGAAACATCTATTTGAATAGACGACGCGGCTCATTGGTCGGCAATACTCCTAGCTACCGCCAAACGCTTCCCGAAGCTGGTCGACAAACTTCGGGCATTCCTCGCGCGGGTCGCCGGCTTCTTCGTATTCCAGCACGATGTAACCGCGGTAATGGGCATCGCGGACGATGGACGCCAGGCGTTTGAAGTCCGTGGGTTGCTTCTTGCCGTCGGGGCCGGAAATGACGACTTTAATTTGCAAGTTGATGGAATACGGAGCGACTTTCGCCAAGTCGCCGTAGATGTCGTCGGTGTGAAAGTTGCCCGTGTCCAGATTGACGCCGAACCACGGGCTTTTCACGTCGCGAACGAAGGCCAACAGGCCATCCGCCGTGGCGGTCGGTCCGCCGTGATTTTCGAGCGCGAGGAACACGCCGTGCTGTCCGGCGTACTCGCAACACTCTTCGATCGCCGAGACCATCAGCCGATGTGATTGATCAGGCGTCACGTCCTTCTTCGCATGACCGGCGAAGATGCGAATGACCGGCGCAGACAGGATCTCGGCGTTGTCGATCCAACGCTTCACAGCATCGATCTGTTGCTTTCGCGCGTCGCCTTCGGGATGCCCGAAGTCGTTGCCAACAGCCGTGCCCGAAACATCCAGTCCGAGCCGGAAGCAGTGTGCCTTGAGCGATCGCAAATATTCCGGCGTCGCGGGGTTTGGAAAGTAATACGACGTCAATTCCGTCCCTTCCAACCCCATCGCCGCACAATCGTCGATGAAGTCGGTCATCGATAGGCTGGCGTTTTTGCCCGAGAGCAAACTGCGATAACTGTAGGCCGCCAAGCTGAACTTGAATTTCGCGGCGCCGTTACGCGCTATCGGTTCAATGGCTCGAGACGGCACGGAAGTCGTCGAGAATGCAAGACCCGTGACGGCGCCCGCGGAGAGGGCTGCACAACTGCTCAAAAAACTGCGTCGATCAATGGCTGGCTGCATGGGGAAGTCTCCGGGTGGCAATGGTTCTCTTGACGGTTCAACCATTGTCGTGTGCTGCGAAAGCACTTGCAAGCGGCGACTGAACGTGTTCAGTGGCAGAGCCGATGACGTGCGCGGTTGCTCAACAGCAACCGCCTCTCCACCGCTCGCGCACGCCGTTGGCGTTGCGGTAAAACGAAGAGAGCCGCTACATACTTATCCCGCAGCGACTTTGTTGGCGGATGTGGGTTTTGTGGCGGCCTTGACCTCATCGCTGCTGCGACAGCAAGAGTTCCACGCGCTACGCACGGTTTCCGGCGAAACAAACGCCAAGTTCGCGACCAGCATCATCGCACAGAAGGCGACCAGCCCGGTGATCAGTGCCAGAGAACCCCACATGATGACCGCCACGATCAGCAGTAGCGGCCGAGCCAGCCTGTTCCAGATAAGCAGCGGGAACAACAACTCGAACAGTACAATCGCGTGCGTCCAGGCATCGAGCACGAAAGGCGATCGATGTAAGAACGTAAGGTCGACCAGCCGCGACTCGGTGTGGGCGATCAGCCACCACACGGCCTCGCCGTCCCACCACGGCGGCCCGGCCAACTTCGTCAGTGCCATGGTCAAGTACAGACCGGCTAAATGGACCTGCATCAACCGCAGCACGATTCCTGCCGCAACAGATTTGGATGGCAACGATTCGGCATCGGGTTGCTGCGCCACGTTTCGGTTGGCACGCCAGCGACGAAGTAGTTGGTCAATCGACAAGTACTGACCTGACGGTCCAAAACACAAATAGAATAAGACCATCGTCAGCACCGGCTCCAAAGGGCCAGCGATCATCGGCCCGCGATGAACATACGCCAGCACGGCGACCAACGACAACACGGAAGTGATGCGTGTAAACAGGCCAACCGTGAACAGCACCGCGACCAACATTCCTAGTCCGTGCATCACCCACAACGCGCCAGGCGAATCGGTAAAGTACAGATATGAGAAGTGAAACACAGCCTCTTGCTCTTCGACCGGGCTAAACTCCGACACGCCCAACAGCCGCCGCACCGCCTCGGCCGGCAACAATCCGCCTGGACCGAACCAGCGTTGCAAGTCGAAGCCATATGACGCCAGGTAGTACATCGCCACACAGCCCGCGAGGATCCGCAAGACACTCAACGGCAGCGGGTCCACAGGCGTGAACCAGAACCGGTTCCAGCCGCGGCCGATGCTTTCACAAAGGTCCGAGAAATAGTTGGCGATTGCGTTCATGAGTTAGTTGGTGTTGGAATCCGGTTGGGCAACTTGGCTGGCTTCGTCGATCTTGACCACCGACACCCGGCCATCGCGTCCCACGACCACGTTGGCGGCGTAGGCGACTTCGAAATACAAGGGATCGTTCGGATTCTGTTCGGCCGCGGTGCCGGTCGGTGCCTCGCGCGGCTGTAACAAATGCCTCCGACAGCGAATCTGCGCAGGGCGAATCTGCCGCTGCTGCAGGTAATTGGCGGCCACGCCTTGGGCAATGAACCCCGCGTAGTCTTCGCTCTCGGCATAGAAGGCCAGCGTGTCGGCCAGCCGTTGCTGACGCTTGTATTGCAGCCCGCCCGGATAAACTGCGTCCGGCAGCACGATCCAGTTATCGGCGTCCGCCGCGTCCAACCCTTCAGGCAAGATTTCGATCCGGTTGTCGACGTCCAGCATCGTTGCATGTGTTAGATGATAGGGCGTGAAGTCGAGGTCAAAGTTCAGCAACTGTGTGTACGGGCGAAGACGCGACAACAATCGCGCCTGTAACGCCGAGCGGCCAACATTGGCACTCATCCCCACCCACACGCAAAATAAATGAATGAAAATCAGCAGCGAAATTACGCCGCGGAATAGTTCGCTGCGTGCGCCGGGTTGGTTCTCAGTCGTAGAGCTTCGAACAGATTCGGATGGCATCGGAGAGTGTCGGTCAACTTTGAGTGAGATGGCGTGTCGCCGCGATGCATCCGTTCGTCGTTAATCTTGTTCCTAGGTAGCCAACATCGGCTGCCGCATTCAACTGGCTCCAGCAAACTCTTCGCAGCCTGCCGGACCGCACGGACCCGCACAAAGCGCAACAAAAAAGATCGGACCTCGTTCGAGGTCCGATCCTTTTTTATGTCGCGACTGGCCAGCCAATGTTAACAGGGCAACACATGGCTCGCCAACGCAATGCAGCCCGTGGGCCGCATCGTTTTAACGACGAAAGCTGACGGCGTGGAACACCATCGGAGCCCGATCCAGGCTGGCCGCCGCGGGCGGCTCGGGAACGTCATCAGCCGCGGCCGGCTTGCCGCCGCAGTCATCGTATCCGTCACAACCATTGCAACCATTGCAGCCATTGCAGCCATTGCAACCTTTGCAACCCTTGCAACGATTGAACAGGCCGCCCTTGCAGCCCTTGCAGCCCTTGCAGCCACCGCAACGATTGAACAGGCCGCCGCATTTGCCCTTGCAGCCATCGCAATCGCCCTTGCAGCCGCCATCACAACCATCGCAACCGGAGCAGCCATGGCAACCATGACCGGCAACGGCCTTGCTTTCACCGCCCAGCAGGGCGATGCCGACGATCGCGAAAAAAATCGCGATCCCAAACACTACGAATCGATTCATCCCAGAATCCTCCAATTACTACAGGTACCTTAAGCGAGCAAAAAAAACTCTGAGTTGCCGTCTCTCTGTGTAGCCCTCCGACCGCGACGGCTAGCCGCCGAAGGTACGACCTTGATCACCTGCTAGCACCAATCCCGTTAATCCGCAAAATTGCCCTGTCAGTTAATTTTTATGGATTAAAAAGGATGCAGTAACCACACAGGCTAGGTTGCTAGGTTAGCATGGTGCGTTCCGCTGTCAAGCACCATTTTTCAAAATACACAGCTTGGGGTAATCGCGTCCATTGGGAACACTGTGGCGACAACTTGTTCAAATCTAGTCTGAAATCTGCGTTTGTCTACATCCGCAGCGCGCAAAAAAAGAGGGCTCGCAGGAGCGAGCCCTCTTTGGCGATCGATTTAAATTGTCCGTCAGTAAGCACTTATTGCTTGAATTCCGACGCAACGCCTGTGTTTTTTGCTATCCGCCGTGGGGCGATTAGCGCGGCAGGGTTGGGCTGGCGGTCGAATCCTCGGAAGTGCGGGCTTGGCGAACGCCATCCTCGGCGTCGGCGCGGGACATTTCTTCGCTCGCCTGTTGCCACTTTTGAAGCATATCCTCGGGGTCTTCGAAGTTTAGGAACAGCGGAGCCGTGTTTTCAACAATTTGGGTCGCCATTCCGGCAATGCGCCAGCCGTTTTGCTGATGGCGCAGCACCCAGATGATTTCGTACGACTCGCTGTTGCCTTGATCGTCGCTTTCCGTCCACACGCTGGGAACGTGAGCGCCGTCCTTATTGGGCGTCACGTATTCAGCTTCTCCGACTTGGTACTTGGCGGCGGGAGTCCCAGGCGGTTGAACCGCCAAGTCTTTCTTGGCCGTCTCTTCGCGAGCTTTGTCGGTTAGCAATGCGGCCGCGACCATTTCATCGCCCCCTCGAAGCGATTCCAGAAACGTGGCCACGACCTGCTGAGGCGTTGCGTTGGCAGGGATCGGCGGCTGTGCCGGCACAGCAATCTCGGGTCGTACCGGCGTGGAAGCATGGTCATGCGGCGCGCCGGCCAGTGCATGCGAGTGCGCGGCCTGCCCCTTCTCCGGCTGTGCGGTTCCTTGTGAAGGGCCGCAGCCGAACAACGTGAGACTGGAAAACAGGAACACGAACAAGCATCCGCTGCGTTTCATCGTTCAGCACTCCCCTTTATGGGTAAAACGTTGTTGGTAACTCCAATACACCCCGACAATCATCGCGCCTATAAAAACCTCGCGCGACGAAGGCCGCGAGCGGCGCGGAGTGTCGCAGGAAGTGCAAACGCGGTCAAGCCGAAACGGAATCGAGCGTTCTCAAAACGACGTGGCGCCCGTCCGCGGGGATTTGGCCGCGCCAGCGCGGGTTTGTTCGAGGGTGGATGGACAGACGTAATCGTCGTCCTGCGGTCTCGACGCACTCTTCGCGCGAGGTTCTTTGCGAGAAGACGCCATTGCCTCGCGGTCGATTCGTCGTCGGACTTCGTCACGGTGTACGGGCACGCTAGCGGGTGCCTTGACGCCCAATCGCACGACGTTTCCTCGAACCTCGACAACCGTGACCTCAATCCCGTGGCCAATCACAATCGATTCACTTTTCTTTCGGCTCAAAACAAGCATACAAAACCTCCTTGCTAAAAACTGGGTCCTCGAACTGTCTGAACTACGATCTATGCGGCGCGCCCGGTGGACGCGACACGTTGCAACCTTGTTCGCTACGGAACGTCCTGCGAGCTTGGCGCTCTGGGCGAACCGCGCGGAGGATTGGCAACACAAGTCAGACGAGACCGCTCCAAATTGCCTGACAGGCGTCAGGCGGGGCGGCAAGTCGTTGGCGGGTCTTAATGTCAGGCGGGTAATTTCATGGGCCAGCAGCGAGGCGTGTGTCAAATTGCTGCTGGGTCCATCGACTCATGCTCTCACACTTATACGTTGTGGTGAAGAATCTACATGGGCAGCAGAGTGCCGGTCAACCTCAATTCTCCAATTTTTTCCGTCCAGGGTGCATTTCAGCAGATGACCGAGTTGGCGGCGGCTCAGTCGACCACGGCCAAGTGCCCGACCTGCGGCATGCGGTGCGATGTGGCGCCGCAGAAGCGGTCGCTGCAATCAGTCGACGGGGCGGCCGAAGTCGCCGACTTGCAAGCTTATTGCACGGGTTGTCGCCGGTCTTTTTTTCCCGCTGCGTGAAACGTTGGGGCTGGACGGCGTGCATGTATCGGGCGAAGGGTGCACTCGCTCTAAAATCGACTTGCCTGCCAATCGGAAAAAGACTCCAACCCCTTCGCTTGAATCTCGCGCAAGCTGGTTTGGTCACCGGGATTCTGCTAGATTGACTTGCCGACGAGAGACGAATTGTCACGAGCCGCGGGAGTCCGTCATGACGAAGATTCTGAACATCGTGCCGCAGAAGTGCACCGGCTGCATGCAGTGCGAGTTGGCTTGTTCGTGGGTGCAGACCGGCATGTTCCAGCCGTCACGCAGCCTGATCCGCGTGAACGTGTTCGACGAAGAGGCCAGCTACGCACCGTACACGTGCCTGCAATGCGACGAAGCGTGGTGCATGTCGGCCTGTCCGGTGAACGCGATTGCCGTCGACGAGACGACCGGCGCCAAGGTGGTGATCGATCAACTGTGCATCGGCTGTCACCTGTGCACGATCGCTTGCCCGTTCGGTACCGTGTTCACAACCCCACACACTGACAAGGCCACCAAGTGCAACCTCTGCGGCGGCGACCCCGCCTGTGCCACGGCCTGCCCGACGGCGGCGATTGAGTTTGTGGAACTCGATAAGGCGGGCGATTGGTTCGCGCCGTGGGGTGAGAAGGTGAATCGGAATTATGTTGCTGCCGTGGTCAATTGAGGTGAATTGCTTTGTTCGCGAGAGGTCAGTTTGTCGTTTGTGTAAAGAACGAAGGCTACCCAGCGTCGCTGGAGCTGCGAAAGATTTATCAAGTCGTGGACGACGCGGACGCGGCGAATCACGGTTTCCGACGAGTGATCGACGAGTCGGGTGAAGACTATTTGTTCCCCGCTGAATTGTTCGTCCCGATAAAGCTAACGAAGACTGTGGAAAGAGCGCTGACCTTTGCGAGTTAAAATCTCTCCCCATTTGCTGCGGCCGTGCGCGATAGGTACCATTTGAAAAACATGGCAAGTTCACCGTCAAAACCGATGACTGCGACGGAACTCGACGCGATGCACGCTGTGTACCGCCAAGGCGGAAGTGAGCGTCAGAGGGCACCCCACATTGTGTATCAGGACGCAGGTTGCCCACACGAAGGCTGCGGCCAGCAGATGCAGGCGATTGACTTTCGTTTGGAAGCGCATGGAAGGGCAGTGCATGACCCTCTGGTGCGCGCCTGGTGGGACGACACGGGGTTTGCCGGCCGCTGTCCGGCGTGCGGCGGTTGGGTTCATTTTACGATTCGCGAGAAGCGGGCGATCGCCGACGAGCAGGCGTCGCAGCTTCCACAATTGCCGGACAACTGGTTTGAAGAAGCAACGATCTTGTAGGCGAACGTGGGGCGTCAGCAGCCCCACGGTGACCAGCGGGCTAACGCCCGCCGTTCGCCATAGTCAGGAGAAATAACATGGCTGGATGGACAGGAAAATTACTGCGAGTGAATTTGACTGCCGGCACGAGCAGGGCGGAACAAATTCCGCAAGATTGGCTGCGGGATTACATCGGCGGCCGCGGGCTGGCGGATCGTTACCTGTACGAGGAAATGGACCCCGCGGTCGATCCGCTCTCGCCCGAAAACAAGCTGATCTTCGCCACGGGCCCGCTGACTGGTACGCCGGTGCCGTGCGGGGCTCGTTACATGGTGGTCACCAAAGGGGCGTTGACCAACGCGATTACGACGTCGAATTCCGGCGGCCATTGGGGTCCCGAGCTGAAATTCGCCGGCTACGATTTGCTGATGCTGGAAGGGCGAGCCTCCAAGCCCAGCTACCTGTTCATCTACGACGATCACGTCGAACTGCGCGATGCGGCGAATTACTGGGGCAAAGTTGTCGGCGAAACCGAGGACGGCTTGCGGGAAGAGTTGGGCATTCCGGCGCTGCGAGTCGCTTCGATCGGGCCGGCGGGCGAGAAGCTGGTGCGGTTCGCCTGCATCATGAACGACAAACATCGCGCGGCCGGCCGTAGCGGTGTCGGCGCTGTGATGGGGTCCAAAAATCTAAAAGCCATCGCCGTGCGCGGCACCGGCGGCGTGAAGGTGGCCGATCCGGCGGCGTTCATGAAAGCCATGTGGCAGATGCGGGCCGTGATGAAAGACAGCCCCGGCCGCAAAGCGTTTGGCGAACTAGGCACGGCCGCGACGATCGACATGACGAATGCCTTCGGCGGCTTGCCCACACGGAACTTTCAACAAGGCCAGTTCGAGGACGCCGAGAATCTAAACGGCAACTCGATCAAAGACACGCGGCTGGTGGCGAACAAGGCGTGCTTCGCCTGCACGATCGCTTGTGGCCGCGTGACGCATTTGCCGGGTGAGGCCGCGGACAAGTATTTGGTCAACATGCACCCGCGCAATTGGCGCACGGCGGGCGAAGGGCCGGAGTACGAAAACGCCTGGTCGTTGGGAGCCGATTGCGGCGTTGGCGATTTGGATGCGGTGATCAAAGCCAATTGGCTGTGCAACGACCTGGGCATGGATCCAATCTCGATGGGTGCGACGCTGGCTGCGGCGATGGAGCTGTACGAGCGCGGCGTGTTGACCGATGCGCATGTTGAAATGCCGCTACGTTTCGGTTCCGGCGACGCGCTGGTTCGCATGGTCGAAGCCACCGGGTACCGCGAAGGTTTCGGCAACGAGTTGGCCGAAGGCTCGAAGCGGATGGGCGAGAAGCTCGGTCACCCCGAAGTCTTCATGGGCAGCAAAGGGCAGGAGTTTCCGGCCTACGACCCGCGCGGCTTTCAAGGCATGGGTGTCGCCTACGCCACGTGCAATCGTGGCGCGTGTCACCTGCGCGCATGGACGCCGGGACCGGAAACCAGCGGCGAGATGGACCCGCACACGCCCGATGGCAAGGCGGAATGGGTCGTACACGAGCAACACCGTACAACCGCGCACGACAACACGGGCATCTGCCTGTTCGTCGCACCGGCCGGCGGCCCGCTCGAAACGCTCGTCCCCTGCACCGCCGCGGCGACCGGTATACCCTACACGCTCGACGACTTCGTCAAGATCGGCGAACGCACCTGGAACCTGGAACGACTCTGGAATCTGCGAGCCGGTCTGACAAAGGCCGACGATTCGCTGCCCAAGCGTTTGCTGAACGATGGCCACAAGGCCGGCCCGTCCGCAGGCGTGACCGTGAATCTCGCCGCGATGCTGCCCGTGTATTACCAGGAAAGAGGCTGGGGCAGCGACGGCGTGCCGACGAATGAGAAGCTGATGGAGTTGGGACTGGCGTCGTTATAATGAGTGTATCGAACAACTGATGTCTACCGTTCCTAGAAAGTGACGCGAGGTGGAACATGGCGCACGTAACTAGCCAATTCGATTACAGCAAATTGAGCGTGGCGGAACGCATCGTTCTGGTTCAGGACATTTGGGACAGTATTGCTGAGGAGCAATCGAACTTCGTCCTCAGTGACGCTGAAAAGCAAGAAATTGATCGCCGTATCGAAAACTACCAGAAATCAGGCACCCAGGGACGTACTTGGGAAGAAGTGAAGCAACGAATGCGGCAAGAAGATGGAACCGACGATTCGCTATAGTCCCGAAGCGGAGGAGGACGTCTACGAAGCTCGCCGTTGGTACGAGAAGAAGCGCAACGGCCTCGGTTGGGACTTCGTCATGTGTGTCGACGAAGTGCTCGAACGAATTCGCCGAAGTCCGGAATCGTTCCCCGTAGTTTATAACAACGTACGTCAAGCAGTCGTTCGGCGATTTCCTTACAGTATCATTTTTCGCGTCGAAGCGGACGAAATCGTTATTTACGCGGTACACCATGGAAGCCGTGATCCCGAAGTGTGGCGTTCGCGGATTTAGCAATTGACGTTCGTTCATCCAATTCAAGGGAACTTGCGAAAACATGCCCACACAACACGTGATCATTGGCGGCGGGCCGGCTGCAACGAATGCATTGGAAACGATCCGCGAATTCGACGGCGGGACGTCGCAGATCACGCTGATTTGCGATGAACCGGCGCATTCGCGGATGGCGCTGCCGTATTGGCTGGCCAAAAAGATTCCGCGCGAGCAGACTTATACGGCGGACGATGCCTACTTTAAGAAATACAAAGTCGACGCCCGCATTGGCGTGCGCGTGGCGAAGGTTGATCCACAGGGCAAGTCACTCACGCTGTCCGACGGCGGCACGCTGGCGTTCGATAATCTGCTGATCGCTACTGGGTCGTCGCCGCTGGCGCCGGCGATACCGGGAGCGGATCTGCCGGGCGTGCAACCGATGTGGTCGCTGGCTCACACAGAAAGCGCGTTGAAAATCGGCGACGCTTTGCCCCAGCCCCGCGTGGTGTTGGTGGGCGCCGGCTTCATCGGCTTCATCGTGCTCAACGCCATGTTCAAGCGCGGCTGGAAGCTGGCGGTGGTCGAGCGCGAGCAACACGTGCTGCCGCGGATGCTCGACGATGGAGCCGCGGGATTTGTGGAGCGGTGGCTGTCCTGGCACGGTGTCGAGGTGCACGTCGGCACGACCGTTCAAGCGATTCGGCAGGCGGGCGACGGTTCGAAGGTGGTTGAACTGGCAGACGGCAGATCGATCCCGGCCGACCTTGTGATTCTGGCGACCGGAATCAAAGCGAACTTGGATCTCGTCAACGGCAGCGGCATAAAGACCGATCAGGGAATCCTGGTCAACGATCGGATGCAATCCAACTTTCCATTCATTTATGTCGGCGGCGACGTAGCTCAAGGGCCCGTGCTGTTCAGCGATCGGCCGGAGATTCACGCGATTCAGCCCACGGCAGTCGATCACGGCCGCGTGGCGGGTGCGAACATGGCGGGGCACGAGGTGCGTTACCCCGGCAGCCTGCTGATGAACGTGGTCGACGTGTGCGGCCTGCAATGCTGCAGCTACGGCAACTGGAACGACGCGGGTGCGGAAGTAATGACCATCGCCAATGCCGGCGGTTATGTCTATCGCAAGCTGCTGTGGCGCGGCGATCAGATGGTAGGCGCGATCTTCACGGGCCGAGCGAACGACATGGGGATGCTCACCGACGTGGGCATGGTCAAAGGCATCCTGCAAACTCAGACACCGCTGGGTGCCTGGAAAGATTTCCTGGCCCACAACCCGTTCGACATCCGCCGCGCGTACATTGGGGCGGGCGTGGCCCAACAGCTCGTCGCCACGACGCTGTTGGGCCGGCCAACGCGCGGCCGGCAGTTTCAATTCGGCGGAGCCAAACCCACCGTGCCTGCCAATCCGGCTCACGCGACGTTTGTGGCGGCCAAGCAATAACGGCGCGGACCGGGGGCTTGAGTTTTCGTACGACGGGCCTCCGAGCGCCTCCGAGCCCGTCGGCAAACAGAAATAACATTGCGACTCGACGGGCTCGGAGGCCCGTCGCACAGAGTTTCGTCAGAGCCTCGGAAGTGTCGAACGATGGAAATTCGTGTCAAGCTGATGGGCGTCTTGAAACCGAAGTCGCCCGACAACGGTAAGCTGGAATTGGCCGACGCAGCGACGATCGACGACGCGCTGCGAGCGCTCGACATCGCCGCCGCCAGCGTTCAAGTCTTCACCGTCAACGGCCAACTGGTCCGCGACCGCAGCCGCGTGTTGTCGGCTGGCGACGAACTGTCGGTGCTGCCGCCGGTCGGTGGCGGTTAGACGAGGTAGGACGGACGCCCACGTCCGTCCGTTCGCCGAAAACGACGACCATCGGGACGGACGTAGGCGTCCATCCCACGATTTCGCCTCACGCAACGCCATGAACGCGCCGCAAACGCACGCCGCTGAGCAACCCGTTCAAACACGCCCGCAGTTTACGATAAGCTGCCTCTTGTGGTTGATGGTTGCTGCGAGCCTGGTGTTGGCGTATCTGCGGATGTTCGATAGGGACGAGATGTTGTCAGGGCTGGTGGCAATCGGCATTGGCTTGGCAGTGGGTGGCTTTGTCGGTGCTGTGGTGCGGCGTCTGGCGGACACGATGTATTGGTCGTTACTGGGCGCGTTGTTCGCATTCGTTTGCACGGCGGGGTACGATCTCCTCTTTCTCTTTCATCCGTGGCTTCATTATGGGTGGATGCTGATCGGCGCGGCTGCGGGTGCGTGTGGTGGCGCGCGAACTCCGGGCAGGCCGGCGATCAGCATGCTGGCCGGCGGATTCGTTGGCGGAGCGGTGCTGGGAACGTTCGCGCTGGTCTTTACGCAGGCGCCCAGCGACTTTGTGCTTGAAGTTGCTTTTGCGGCGATCGTGGGTGCGATGTTGGCTGCCGTGATCGAGATCATCTATTGGGTGGAACGACGTAATGATTTGCCGCGATACGTGACCGCCACCGGTTTATTGTTCGCCGTGATTGCGGGCAACGTCACCGCGAAGTTTGTCCTTCCCGGTTGGTAGAGCGAGCAACGTCCATGACGACAATCGCGGTGCTGATGATTGCGATCTGTAAGGCAAACTACTGCCCAGGGAATTTGGCGATGGTCATGTTGCCGTAGCCGGTGGGCCAGCGGCTGGTGAATTCGATTTGGCCGATGAATTCAAGGTCGCCGAGTTCGTAGTTGAAGTTGTCTTGCAGCTTGCCTTGCTGGTCCAGGTACAGCTTGATCAGGTAGCGGCCGGGGGGCAGTGATTGTTGGTTGGGGAGTTGCGCGGCACGCTGGGAATCGCGGGGGGCGGTGAGGCTGAGGTGCTGCTGCCACAGTTTTCCCGCGCCGAAGATTTGGCGGTCGCCGGTGGCCCAGCGGGTTTCGGACCAGGTGGCGGCCGCGTCGTCCCAGGCGTAGATGTCGGCTTGCAGCAGCAGCTTGTCGAATTGCTCGGGCACATCGGTGATCTTCAGCCAGGCGTCAGTCAATTGCGAGACCTCGGTGTTGGGCTCGGGCAGTTGATCGGCCGACGTGTATTGGCCGGCGGCCGACGCGGCGTAATCGTCGATAAAGCGGCGAAACTGCTTGTAGGTGCGGTCGCCGACCACCAGCTTCACGCCGCCGCCGTGTTTGACCTGGTTGGTGGGCTTGAGCAGCAATAGGCTTTTCTCCGGCGCTTGCAGGTCAATCAAATCGGCGTCGAGCATATACTCTAGCGTCCCTTGCGGGTCGCGCAGCTTGATCCACGAAACCTGCTCGCCGTGCTCCTGCACTTGCTTTTGATTGCGGTCGGGCGAGTGGCACGCGGCACAGCGGCCGACCTCGGCCCAGACGTTGTCCAGGAACGAAGCCAGCACGCGGTCGCGGCGTGCGTGGCGGATCACTTCGACGGGCAGTTCGGGACCCAGATTGGTGTCGTCCGTTTTCGCGGCCACCAGGTGCGGATCGCCGATTGCGGCGTTAATCCAGGCGCGGAACGCATCGTACTCTTGTTGCCGAACTTTTTCGGTTACTGGGCTCGGGCGATCGGGGCGGCGGCTGATGAACGTGAGCAGCTTCGAGCCGTCGGGATTCGCAGTGTCGATCAGCCCCGCGTCGCGCAGCGCGGCGAACGTGTCTTCCTGGCTGTCGCGAATGTAGTCCTTCAGATCGACGCCGCTCAGATGGCACTCACTGCAGCTCGACGGATTTTTGGCTTTCAGGATCGGGGTAATACGTTGGCGGAAGATGTCGAGCGCGGAGGCGTTGTTGTCGTGGTTGTCGGCGGGCGGTGCAGCAGGCGCGGTCGACGAAGCGGCGGTTGTGTCGTGCTGTGCGGCGGGAGTAGCCGGCGGAGCGGCATGGCCGTGAGCCGCGTGTGGCTGTTGCTGGGCAGGCTTTGACTCGGCGCCGTGATGAGCCGAGGCTGGGGCGTGCGAGTTGGGTTGCGGGTTAACCCGTTCTGCATGCGGCGGGTCTGCGGAATGCTGTTTTGCCGGATGCCCGTGGCCTGAGTCGATCAGGATCGCCGGTTCGCCGTGGGTCGTGGAAGTGGCAAGGGGGACCGGCACGTCGGGCGCGTGCGCTGCGTGGTCGTGAGTTTCATCGGCCGGTGGCGCGGTAGCTGCGGGGGGCTGGCTGT
>JBGTKH010000186.1:0-9841 GCA_041744735.1 Pirellulaceae bacterium
GCCTTGTCGATCATCTCCTCGACGCGAGCCGACAGCGACAAGATCTCGCGGTGCAAGTTGTCCATGTCGTGCTTCAGATGCTTGCTCATGGCTGATTTTATAGGGCTGGAGTGTGAAGGTTGTGTAAAGGTAGCGTGAAGACGAGTTGGCACATAAGCGGTCAGCAGTCAGCTATCAGCGGTCAGTAAGAAGGGCCAAAGTGAGTCCTAAAGGCTAATCGCTGACGGCTGACCGCTGACCGCTATACTCTCGGTAATCTTACCCGGAACGTACTCCCCTGGTCCACTTGGCTTTCGATGCCCACGCTGCCGCCGAAGGCTTGGGCCAGGTGTTTGACAATCGATAGGCCCAGTCCCGTGCCGCCTAATTCACGCGAACGGGCCTTGTCGACGCGAAAGAACCGCTCGAACACGCGCCGCTGATCTTGCGGCGCGATGCCGATGCCGGTGTCGACAACTTCCACCACCACGACCGAATCTTCGGCCGACCAGCGAACGGTGACATGACCGTCTTCGGGCGTGTATTTGATGGCGTTATCCACCAGATTATCGAGGATCGTCAGCACGCCTTCTTCGTCGGCCCGCACCAGCAACGGCTCGGCGGGGGGAGCCGCGGCCAGCTTGATCCGTTTCGCCACGGCTGCGTCGGCGTATTGTTGCAGGCACGATTCGACGACACCGGCAACGGGCACTTCCGCGATGTCGAACGCCTCTTGCCCTGATTCGACACGGGCGATGTGAATCAAGTCCAGAATCAACTGATGCAGCCGCTCGGCCTGCTCTTCGATCCGCGTGACAAACGTCAGATTGTGCTCGGCGTCGTTCATCGCGCCCAGACGCAGCGTTTCCGCGTAGGCTTTGATCGACGACAGCGGCGTTTTCAACTCGTGCGACACGTTGGCCACGAACTCGCGGCGCAAATTCTCCAGCCGGCGCAGATCAGTCACGTCGTGCAGCACAACCACAACTCCGGGACATGGCTGGCCCGGCAAACTCGTGGCCCGCAACGACAACACGCGGCGCGTCGCCGTGTGAACTTCGAATTCGCTGTGCGACGGCTGGCCTGTGCTTAAGGTCGCGGCCACCGCCTCGTGAACCGGGCGGCTGCGCGCGACTTCCAGTAGCGGTCGTCCCACAGCTTCGGCCGTAACGAAACCCAACAGCGACCGGCTGGCTTCGTTGGCCAACAAGATCCGCTCGCGATCGTCGACTGCGATTACGCCCTCGTCCATACTGCCCAGCACCGTGAGCATATGCTGGCTATTTTCCCGCAGTTGATTCAGCCGGCGATCCAATTCTCGCTGCATCTGCTGCAATGCCGCGGCCAGCGTGCCGATTTCGTCCCGGCAGTCGATGTCGGCCGGCGGATGCGGCTGGCCCGCCGCGATGGCTTGGGCTTCACTCGTCAGCAGCGTCAATGGCCGCACGATCCGCCTGACCATCGAATATGTCAACCCAAATGCCAACAGCCCAACGCCCAGCGCCAGCAGCCACAAGAGACCTTGAATCGACGGAACTCGCTGGTTGATCGATGGCATGTCCAATGCCACTCGGACAAACGCGGCCGGCTTACCGTCTCGCTCGACGGGCAACGCCAAGTAGAACATTTCGATGCCCAGCGTGGAGCTGCGCCGCCGCGACGTGCCGAATTTGTTCGGGCCGGCGGCGTCTTGCAGCTCGGGCCGGTCGCGATGATTTTGCATGCGGCCGGGATCTTCGTGCGAATCGGCCAGCACCACGCCGTCCGCAGCCACCAACGTCATCCGCGTGTTGGTCTCCCGCGACAATTGCCGGATCAACTGTTGCAGTTCCGCTGGCGGCGCGGTCGCCAGCTTCTCGTCGATCGAACTGCGAAGCACAATTGCGGTGTCGTGCAGTTGCTCCTGCACCTGTTGCATGACGTAAGCGTTTTGCCACCTCGATACCGCGACAAGAAACGCTACGGCCAGCACAAGATTCAAGCCGGCGTACACCAGAAACACTTTCCAAAACAGACGCGTGGACCACATGGCCCTAGCGTATACCGAAAGGCGGCTGGACGGAAAGAGTGCCGCCGACTGTATTGGCAGCGGTGCGGCGCGAGCCGCCCGGTTTTTCCTGTAACTCGCTTGGAAATACCGGACGGCTCGCGCCGTACCGCTACAAAACCGCTGTCACGGCGCGACGCTCAGTTGGGCCTTCCGCACGGAAAAGCAGTCGTCTCCCGAGAAGACGTTTCAAGGCGGCGTTATAGCTGATGCCGCTGCGGTAACAGCGGCCCGGATGAACGAACGCGGCGCCGCGACCGGCAATATCTTTCGTCCAATGCGGTTGCCCAGCTTCATCGACCCGCACGAAGAATTCGTAGGCGCCGCGGTCCGTGATGAGATCCTTCGCGACACGAGCCAACACCATGCGATCGGCCTGCTTGTACGCGCTGTCGTTATCCTGCGAGTAGACATAGATGAAGTTGTCGCGAGCGCCGGCGTAGTTCTGGCCGAAGTGAGAGCGGCAGATTGACAATAACTGAGACCTCAGTAAGATGCTAGTTATCTTCGAACGTTTGCCCGCCGATCACCACCCACCATCCCAGCCAGCCTGCTGAGGTCCATTTGGCCACCGTGACAGAAACCACGCGGCGTGCGCCGTCCAGTGCTCGGCCGCCAGCGAAACGCAAACGCCACATCAAACGATGAAAAGAGTTGAACCAGCAGCCGCATTCGGACTCTCCTGCTTTATGCTTGTGACGGTTGTGGCCCACAGCGTAGTCAGCGGCGCCGATCCGGCGCCCGTTTTCTACCGTGGACTGAACCTGAACGGCCCGCCGGTGGTGATCGACGGTAACGTGTGGGAAGGCAAAGACGCGAAGAATTACGCGTGCAAGGACAAGGCTTTCGAGAATCAAACTGTCTCGCTAGTCCCCGCCACCGACGCCGAGCGGGCGAAGATGATTCGCTCCAGCCGCTGGGGCGGAAACGAAGTTGTGCTGACCGACGTGCCCAGCGGCACTTACACTGTCTTTCTCTATCTTTGGGAAGACAACCATCCCGAAACGTTCAGTATCGCGGTAAACCGCCGCGAGGTGATCGCGCGATACAACAGCGGCGGCATGGGGCACTGGGAGAAGTTGGGGCCGTGGATCGTCGACGTGAAGGACGGCACACTTCGGCTAACCAGCGAAGGCGGCGCGGCGAATTTCTCCGGCATCGAAGTCTGGCGCGGTGAACATGATGGTTTGGCCGCGACGGAACTGAGCCCCGAAGGGATCGAATTCTTTGAAAAGCGCATTCGCCCGTTATTGGTCAAGCATTGCTACGAATGCCACAGCGCCGACGCGAAGGAAGTCGAAGGCGAACTGCTCGTCGATTCCCGCGTTGGCATGCGCAAAGGCGGCTACACGGGTCCGGCTGTTGTGCCAGGCGATTTGCAGCAGAGTTTGCTGATCGCGGCCGTGCGGTACACGAACGAAGACCTGCAAATGCCGCCCGATGAAAAACTCTCTGCGGCGGAAATCGCAGACTTGGAAACGTGGGTGAAGATGGGTGCACCCGATCCGCGCAAACAAGCAACGGCGATCGCCAAGAAGCAGCTCGATCTTGAACAGGCTCAAAACTTCTGGTCAATTCAGCCGGTGAAAAGTCCGCCGCTGCCAGAAGTCCAAAACAAGACTTGGCCGCTGAATGAACTGGATCACTTCATACTTGCGGAACTCGAACGCCGCGGGCTGCCGCCGGTGGCGATGGCCGACAAGCGTACGTTGATTCGCCGCGCAACATTCGACTTGACAGGTCTGCCGCCAACTCCCGACGAGATCGAAGAGTTTCTGGCGGACGAATCGCCCGGCGCGTTCGCCGCGGTCGTCGAACGACTGCTCGCCTCGCAGCAATACGGCGAACGCTGGGGCCGGCATTGGATGGACTTGGTGCGATACGCGGACACTGCGGGCGAGAATTCCGACTACCCGATTCCTGAAGCGTATCTATACCGCAACTACATCATCAATTCACTGAACGCCGACAAGCCGTACGATCAATTCATCCGCGAACAAATTGCCGGCGACTTGATACCTGCGGCCAACGACGACCAGCGGAACGAACGCACAATCGCCACCGGCTATATCGCCATCTCGCGGCGGTTCGGTTCGATCGTCAAGCCGTATCCGCAGCATCTCACGATTGAAGATACGATCGAGAATCTGGGACGCACGGTGCTGGGTCTGACGATCAATTGCTCGCGCTGCCACGATCACAAGTTCGACCCGATTTCGCAGGACGATTACTACGGGATTTACGGCATCTTCGAAAGCACGAAGTATCCCTTTCCCGGCATCGAGCTTGACAAGAAGCCGCGAGACTTCGCGCCGCTGGTGTCCGGCGGCAAGCCGAACGGCAAAGTTGCGTATGCCGTCTCCGAAGACAAGCCGGCCGACACGCGCTTGCAGCAGCGCGGCGAGCCGACGAAGCTCGGCGACGTGGTGCCGCGCAAGTTTCTCGACGTGCTCGGCGGACACATGCTATCGGCCGGCGAAGCCAAGAACAGCGGCCGGCTGCAGCTTGCCCAGTGGCTGACCGACCCGCAGAACCCGCTCACCGCCCGCGTCATGGTCAACCGCATCTGGCAATACCATTTCGGCTCGGGGCTTGTCAAAACACCCAGCGATTTCGGCACGCGCGGCCAGCCGCCCACTCATCCCGAACTGCTTGACTATCTGGCCAGCCGCTTCATGCAGGAAGGCTGGTCGATCAAACAAATGCACCGGCTGATGATGCTCTCGCGAACGTATCAGCTTTCGTCGAAGGACGAGAACAAAGAGATAATAGATGAAGGCCAAGTCCTCCCTCATCCCTCATCCTTCATCCCTCATCCTTCATCCTTCCGATGTCGACCCTAATAACGATTACCACTGGCGTTTCCATCGGCGGCGGTTGGACGCGGAATCGCTGCGTGACACGTTGCTGTTTATCAGCGGCGAGTTGGACGTTTCCATGATGAACGAGCCGCATCCGTTCCCGCCCGTGGACAAGTGGGACTTCACGCAACATTATCCGTTTCGTGGAAGCTATCCCAGCAACCGCCGCAGCGTGTACTTGATGACCACGCGGCTGAACGCGCTGCCGTTCTTCGTCACGTTCGACGGCGCCGACCGCAACGCCAGTACGCCGAAACGCGATAGCTCGGTGACCACGATTCAGTCGCTGTATTTGCTGAACGACGAGTTCGTTCACCAGCAGGCTACGAAGTTTGCTGAACGATTGCTGCGTGAGCAAAGCGACGATAGCGCAAGGTTGTACCGAGCTTTCGAATTGACACTCGGCCGCGCGCCTGCGGAAAACGAACTCGCGATGGCCGACCATTATTTCCAGCAATTGAGGGAGCAGCTAATATCATCGTCGCTCCCGGCCGATCAACAAGAGCGGCTAGTCTGGGAAAGTTTCGCTCGAGTGTTATTCCGATTGAATGAGTTTTTGTACGTGGATTGAAAGACGAGGAGAGAAAACGCAAATTTCGCAGATGGCCGCAGAGTTTCTTCACTCTGCGATAATCCGCGTAATCTGCGTTTAAAAAGGAGCTCAAACCGATGAACCATCCAACCAGCTTCACGCGCCGCACGATGATCCGCTCGCTGGTCGGCGGTTCGATTCTGCTGCCCGGCATCTTGTCGGAGTTGTTGGCCGAGGATTCGTCCGGCTCCGCGTCATCGCCGCCCGATCCGCTGGCCGCCAAGCCGCCGCATTATCCGGCGAAGGCCAAGCGCGTGATCTTTCTGTTCGCCACGGGTGGCGTGTCGCATATCGATACCTTCGACCCCAAGTCCACATCCAACGGGCGCGATGGCAGCGGGAAAGACAAGCTCATGGGCAGCGTGTTTCCGTACAAGGCCAACCCGCGCTGCGGCACCGTGATCAGCGATTTGTTCCCGCATATTCGCGACGTGGCGGATGAAATCTGCGTGATTCGTTCGATGAAGTCCGCACATTTTGATCACTCGGAAGCCGCACTGGGCATGCACACCGGCTCGCCCACGTTCGCTCGGCCCAGCATGGGTTCGTGGATCAGTTACGGTTTGGGGACGTTCAATCGCAACTTGCCGTCGTTCATCGTGATCGCGCCGCATTTGCCTTACGGCGGCACACAGGTTTTCGCCAGCGACTTTCTGCCGGCCTATCATCAAGGCACGCGCGTGATCCCCGGCGAAGCGCCGATCGAGAATCTGAACCCGCGCACAAAAATGCGCGAAATTCAGGAGTTGGAACTTGGATTGGTCGAATCCTTCAACCGCGGCCACTTGCAGCAGCGGCAAGGCGACGTCGAATTGGCCGCCCGCATCAAATCGCTCGAGACAGCTTTCGAAATGCAGCGTGCCGGCCCCGAGGCATTCGATGTGGGCCAAGAACCCGAAGCCATGCTTAATCAATATGGTCTGAAGCGCGGCCAGACGACCGGCTTCGGCTGGCAGTGCCTCGTCGCCCGGCGATTGGCCGAACGCGGCGTGCGGTTCATCGAACTGATTGACACCGGCTCGCGGCCCAACTGGGATTCGCACGGCGAAATGAAAGAGCACGAACCGCTGGCCCGCGCCGTCGATCAACCGATCGCCGCACTAATCAAAGACCTCAAGCAGCGCGGGATGCTTGACGAGACGCTGATTGTCTGGGCCACCGAATTCGGCCGCACGCCGGGTAAGGAAGGCAAGAACGGCCGCGGCCATCACGGCGATTGCTTTTCCATCTGGCTCGCCGGGGGCGGCATCAAAGGCGGCATCGTGCACGGCGTAACCGACGACATCGGCCGCAGCATCGTCAGCGACCAAGTCGAAGTCCACGACCTGCACGCCACGATCCTGCATCTGCTGGGCATCGACCACACCCAACTCACCTACCGCCACGCCGGCCGCGACTTCCGCCTGACCGACGTTCACGGCAAGCTGATCCGCGACATTTTGGGATGAAACGAATTCGGACACGCCAACTCTCACCTGTGGCGGATTTCCTAAAACCCTTAGACAAATCGCCTTACGCCAAATTCCGATTGGCAAGACGAGTTGCTTGCAGTCGTTCACTTGCAGTAGGTCTCGGCCTGCATCGGTCGAAAACACCCGGCGCGGATTAGGCCGGATCCAGCTTGCGGCTTCAAGGTCGCCTCGTCATAATGCCGACACTTCTCCTATCCCTATCTCTCTACCAATGGTAGGATAAGATCATGGCTCGTAAAAAGTTCGCTATCTTTTCTGCTTTCGTAGTGGGTTTCGTATTGCTTTCGCTGTTTGCACTTTACCAGCGTCCAGGCAACGGCCAAGCCCAGCAACTCCAAGCAGACACTCAGTCTGTGCTCCCAATCCCCGAAGCCGAAGAATACGTTCCTCGCATCGACGCTCCAAGAGGAATTCGTGTTACGGCCGAATTAAGCACTGCGAAAGTTCGAGCGTCGGAGGAAAGACCGTTGGAGTTGGATGTGCGTTTAGAGCGCGAGTTGGCGGCAATGTTCGAGGTTGCTGACGCGACGGTGTGGGACTTTCGGAAGGGTCGAGACGCTCTTATTGGCAAGCAGCAACCCTTCCATATGCAAAGACCTCCGAAGGACGCGGACGCACGTTTCTTGTTTTTGGAGTTACCGGATGGTGAATACGGTATCGACTTCTATCTTCGACCTCGCGATGTGAAGTATGAACCGACCAGAGGTTTGGCATACCTCAAGAATGAGGAACTACGGCAGAGGAATTTTCGAGTTACCGCCGTCGGCAACGACTGATCAATGCATCTCTGATGAGCCGCACCCCCCAAGTATTTGTTTTGGTGTTCGTGTTGCTTGTCATCACCATGGTGCTGGTTGACTCGCGCATTGGACGTATTGCTTATCTTGCCGCGGATGAGTTCAGCAGCGACGATTTAAAGCAAACTCGTGTCGTTGTTGTTTTCAAGCAGTCACAAAGACCCGTGGCGAATGCGATTGTCGAGATTTACCACGACAAGAAGTTCGTTTATACGGCAAGGACAAACGCCGACGGATTGCACATAGTGCCCCGCGGCACGCTCGATGCGCAAGTCTCATATTACTTTACAGTACGTGTGGCGGGCTATAGACGAGAGGCTGACGGCAGCGTGCAAGGCGGGACAATCTTGTTAGAGTTAACCACCAAATACGGCCCTCGGATTCCAGAAGACTAATTGTCTACGATCTCCTATATCGTGGATGAGCACGGACGAAGATGAGCGCGGACGAATTGGACCCCTGGGATGGCCTCGAGGAACGCCTCTACGCTCAAGAACACCGTCTATTCTGGATTTTTCTTAACTTCTGGGGAGCGGATTTTTCAAAGAAGTCACCAGCGTGTCAGCGCGGCATCCGCTGGGCTTGGTACTGCATGCTGGCGTCTCTGGTAATCCCAATGTCAGGCGGAGGTACAGCATCTTCCGTGGCGATGGTAGCCATCGCGGTTGCCATCTGGGGGAATTGCGTGCTCAACAAGCAGAACGAACTAATCGTTGAACAGAATCAGATTGCCAACGCTTCGCGAGTTTCTGCTGCCTTCAGTAACCGCATTGGTCAACTTGAGGCGGAGCTTTTTCAGGTTCCCGCAAACGAACCGCTTCCGTTGCGTTTGCAGATAGAGATCATCAGTTGGTGCCGTTCGTTGGAGCCGTACGAGATGCCAGATTCGTCCGGTAAACTTAGCCCTGAAAGAGGACGTTTGTTGCGGGCGCTTATCGATTCCCCTGCGGACACCATCGATACCGTTGCACAAGCGGATTTTACAAATGCGGATCTTCGAATTGCACGATTCCGCGCTCGGAAACCAGTGCTCACCGACGCTCATTTGAGAGAAGCGAATTTGAACGACGCGCGCCTGTCCGGAGCAGTGCTTGATATGGCGTTTCTGTACGAGGCGTCCTTGAAAGGTGCGATTTTGGACGGGGCGAATCTTTCGGATGCCGATTTGCGGCATGCAGATTTGGAGGGTGCTGACCTTCGGAACGCTGTACTCACATACACCAAACTCGATGACGCGAACTTGGCTGGCGTAAAGCTACAGGGCGCACTCGTACATCGAGAGGACTGGATCGAGTATCTTCTGTCCCTGAAGCAACCCGTTAGGGGCCTTGATAAGAACGCATGGGAATCGGTCCCCACCGACGAGCCAGATCGATTCCGAATTCAGTCAGCCGAATGATCAACTCTGATCTCGTCGCAGACGTCGTAGAGACATCCTGACACGCAGATTGTCACGCGAGCGACGCCGCGCTTGCGCTGCGATTGCCCTTATGGCGGATCCAAGTCGCCGATGACTTCTCCGCCGTTGCGCGTGAGCAGGGCTTTTAAAACGTCTGCGTTCACAGCCTCCGAGATGAACCGCACGCTGGCGTCGCAGAATAGGGCGTTGAATCCGCCGGGACGCAGGCCGACGAGGCCTTTCACGGGATCGGTGTCGTCGGGCTGGACATCGTCGGGTTTGGTCCAGATCACCGCCGATGCGTCGCTGGCTTCAACGACGATGATCGTGTTCGACGTGCCGTCGGTAAAGTCAGACATACGCGTCCCAAGCGGACTCTTCTGTCCTTTGTCCGTATCGCGCGGCGCGGCGAAAGCATTGGACTTTCCAACAACACCCAGATAGTTCGTCTTGCCCGGTTCCGCGTTGCTGCCGGGTGCTTGATACATCTTCGGCATGAGCGCGATGAGCTGCCGGTTATGCTCGCTGTCCCACGGTTCGTCGAATCGGAATTGGTTGTACAGTTCCGCTTCCTCGATAAAGGGCAGAATCTGCACGCGCCAGCTTAGCAGCGGTTTGCCGTCCTTGTCCGTGTTGTAGGCGGCCGGGAAACCGCGATACGTGTCGTGATAATTGTGTAATGCGATGGCGATCT
>JBGTKH010000187.1:0-13496 GCA_041744735.1 Pirellulaceae bacterium
TGACCGAAACTCGCAATCGTAACGCTCTGTACACAAGTGACGTTTCTTTTCCATGGTGCCAGCGGTGGTCGTAGGACTGCATAGATCCGGCGTCCGAGAGACTATGAAGTAACACTGCGGGATTCTTCGTCTGTGACGCCCCCAGCCTCCCCGGCAAAACCACCGAAACCATGCGAATGCGATGGCCACGTAAAGGGCGATCAAAACTGCAATTATCCAGTACAGCACTGCGCTAGTCCCCCACACATGCACAACTTGACCGCCTCGGACGAGTCGCCAGGTCGCCAGGTACGTACCCGCAAGCGTTGTGCCAAGTGGTTTGGCTAGTCGTCCAAGCTGATGTCGGTGGCAGAGCGGCCATTTGGATCACAGTCGTCGCAGCGGCCACTGATTGTCATCACACCAACTTGGTCGGTGGACGACCTTTGCCACCGACGACAGTGGCGGCGCGGCGCCAATGTCGTTGATCTTTGTGAAGCCGACGCGCAGCGTTGAGCCAAAGGCGATCAACCGAGATTGCTCCCAAGTCTTGCGGGACCAGTAGGAACGACTCTGTTTGGCACAGCCATTGCGTGCCACCTGCAGCGAGGACAAATATCAGCCGCGAATTGCAGGAGAACTTTGCAGGCGCACAGAGCTGATTGGCCGTCTGAAAAAGCGGTATGGCTACGAACGCGAGCAGGCCGAAAAAGAAGTCGAGGAATTTTGTGCTAGTTGCTGACCACAAACTTGCAGAGGAGGATTGAAATGCTCGTAAACGACGTCATGACAGCGGATGTTGAGTGTGCTCGCCCCAACGACACGATTGCCGCGGCCGCGGCACGGATGCGCGACCTGGACGTGGGGGCGCTGCCGGTTTGCGGCGCCAACGAGCGGTTGGTCGGAATGATTACCGACCGCGATATCACCATTCGCGCGACCGCTAGATGCTGTGATCCCGCGCATACGAAAGTGAGCGAGGTGATGACACACGACATCAGCTACTGCTATGAAGATGAGGAAGTCTCCCAAGCAGCTTGGCAAATGATGGAAGAGCGCGTGCGCCGCCTGCCCGTACTAAGCCGCGATAAACAATTGGTCGGTGTCGTCTCACTAGGCGATTTGGCTGTCGACGGAGACCAGCAATTGGCGGGTCAGGCACTGGAGGCAATTTCGGAGCAGCCGCACTAACAATCGGACGTAGACCGGATATACGCCCGAATCGCTCTCTCCGGATCGGCCACGATCCTCCCAGAGACGATTCAGCATCCGAGTCCATCGCGACTCCGGACGTAATAAAATCGCGGACAATAGCATCAGGCATCCGATTTGCGGCCCGTGATGTCGATCGAAGTATCAAAAACATTTGCTTATCCTAGCTAGCGTCGGTCGATTGAACCTATCAATTCGCTGTATTGTTGCTCGGGCGGTGGATCCAAGCTATAACTGTGTTTATAGGACAGCATATGCGACGATTGATAGACAGCGTCTGGCAACCGATGGCCGCGACCTTCGAGCGCTTTCATCGTGACGACGGAGAGTTGTTGGCCGCCGCGGTGGCCTATTATGCAGCGTTGTCGTTCTTCCCGCTGCTTTTGGTGTTGATCTCCGGCCTAGGACTGTTTCTGCAATTCACAGACATAGGACGGACCGCCGAACAGCAGGTTTTGGGTACGATCGCGGAGTACTCGTCGCCAAGTGTGAAACAGGACATTGCGGAGATCCTCGAAAGCGTTCAAAGCAAAGCGCCCATTAGCGGACCCGTTGGCTTGCTTACGCTGATACTAGCGGCGCTTGTTCTGTTTGCTCAGTTTGACCGTGCATTCGATCGCATCTGGAACGTCGAGAGCCCAAAAAAACGTGGCATTCTTGCGACGCTAAAGTACATTCTGTTCCATCGGCTGCGGGCCTTCTGCATGCTGCTTGGGCTGGGCACCTTGGTTGTAATTAGCTTTCTCGCAGGTCTGACGCTCTCGGCCATTGAGAACTACACGAGCGGCGCTCTGCCGTGGGCCGCAGGGGTTTGGTTGCTGATCAGCGCCGGGACGAGCATCGTCATCAACATTTTCGCGTTTACCGTCATCTACAAAGTCCTGCCAAAAGTTCCCGTGCGGTGGTCGGAAGGTTTTCGGGGGGGCATGATCGCGGCCGTGGTTTGGGAAGTCGGCCGGCAGATACTGGCTGCATTCTTAATCGGTGACAAGTTCAGCGCCTACGGAATCGTCGGTTCCTTCTTGGCCGTAATGTTGTGGACATATTACGCGGCCACAGTCCTGTTCCTGGGCGCGGAGTACATCCAAGTAGTTTGTGCACGATGCAATCCGATCGAGCGCCGGGCATAGTCCTCGTGTGATGCAAACACCTTCGCGGCACGTCAGTTGCAGCAATTCCGGTCCGAAACGGTCCGTCGGCCGGCACTTCGACAGTCGTTCACTCAAGCGGACCGTGAACTTATTCCTCTCCTCAGGAGGTTTGCCATGACGATCGAAAGGATCTCACCACAACAGGCACACAGCGACATCGTGGACTCAGGCGCGCTGCTAATCTGCGCTTATGACAGTCAAGAACAATGCGCGCACAACCGTTTGGAAGGGGCCTTGTCGCTGCCAGAATTTCAGTCGCACGAGGATACCGTCTCAAACGACCGAGAACTGATTTTCTACTGAGCGTGACCAAACGACGAAACCGCGTCCGGTCGGGCGCAGGAATATCGTAAGAAAGGTTTCAAGAATACGAAGATCCTTCACGGCGGCGTAGCTGCCTGGAAGGAAGCCGGGCTGACTGTCGAAAGCGCGGTATAATGGAGATCGGCAGCGTGTGGATCGACGAAGCGTTCACTTTCGGGCTGCGCTGCGGCCGTGAAAAAATCCAGCCAAGAAACGGCTGGTTTTTTGTTGCGCGGTGGTGGGCCGAGGGCGGCTTATGTGCCGAACTCGGGGCGGCGGCGGCCTAGTTGGGATTGCAGGCGCTGGACGATGCTGCTGTGCATTTGGCTGACGCGGCTTTCGCTTAGGTCCAGCGTGGCACCGATCTCTTTCATCGTCAACTCTTCATAATAGTAGAGGATGATGATCAGCCGTTCGTTGCGGTTCAGGCCCTTGGTCACCAATCGCATGAGATCGTTCTTCTGGATGCGTTTGGTCGGGTCCTCGCCCTTCTTATCTTCCAGAATGTCGATTTCACGGACGTCTTTATAGCTATCCGTTTCGTACCACTTCTTATTCAGGCTGATCAGGTTCACCGCGTTGGCATCGAGCAGCATTTTCTCAAGATCGGCAACGCTCAGACCCATGTGATCGGCCAACTCCTGTTCCGTCGGATGGCGGCCCATTTTGGCTTCCAGCGTCTTGGTGGCCTCATTCAGCTTGCTGGCTTTCGAGCGCACCAGCCGCGGCACCCAATCCATCGTGCGCAGCTCATCAAGCATCGCGCCGCGGATACGCGGCACGCAGTAGGTTTCAAACTTCACGCCGCGCGACATGTCGAAGGCGTCGATGGCGTCCATCAGGCCGAAGATGCCGGCCGACACGAGGTCATCCAACTCCACACCTTCGGGCAGCCGCGCCCAGATGCGCTCGCCGTTGTACTACACTAGCCGCAGATATCGTACGACGAGCCGGTTGCGCAGCTCTTTGTTAGTCATGTCCGCCTTGTAGGCTCGCCAGACTTGTTCGATATCATCAATGAGTGCGACGGTCGTGGACATGCAATCCTCCATGATTGGTCTGCCTTGCTGGCATTTGTATTTTCGAGTTCCGTCTCGAGGCCCACGCCATGCGAGCCGACTTGTCTTTTTCCCGTAGGACGGATTGCCAATCGGTCCGATCGTGGCTGGCGTCACTTTCTCGACTGTCGGTTACTTGACTCATGCGGGCGGATTGGCAATCCGTCCTACGTTGCAGTTCGTCCTACGCTTCCGCTTGCTCGCTGGCTTGAAGGTCCGCGAGTTGCTTGTCGAATTGGGCTTTCACGGAATCGCTCACAACACGGCCGCCAATTTGTCCGATCACGTAACCCAGGGCCGCAAATCCGAACAGGCACACGCACGCTAGTTTCAAAGTCGGTTCCAGTCCGCTGCCGTCGAGCAGTCCGCGGGCCACGACTGTCGCGAAGGCGACCGGCCCCAAAATGCCGGCGTAGTTACGACCCATGTGGCCCTCTCGACGGCAAACTCGCCGCATTCCGTACAGATTAACGCTGCGCTGCGTGGCGACGCGCCTGAGTGTATCGGCATGAGTGAGGGTTCAGCTTGAGCGGAATACATTTCTTGTTGCGCTTCTCCGTGTTGTTGTGTAGGTCAAACGGCTTTCCTTTTTGTTTGCGCGACGGCTGGGTTCGTTGCGCGTTTGACCTCGCTGGCGGCCAGCACGGCGGCCATGCGTTCGATCTCGCGAGCCGCGGGGCACGTGGGCGAGGTGACTAGCAACGGCATCGCGGCACGAGCGGCCGCGGACACGCGCGGGTCACTCGGCACGTGTCCCAGCCAGGTGGTCGTGATTTGCAAGAACCGCCGGCACGACTGATCGATCCGGCGGTGCACGTCCGCGGCCGCTTCGGCGTCGTCCGCTTGGCTGACGACGATGCGAATCGCCGCGGTATTGTCTGCGTTTGCTAGGGCCTTGATCGTGGCGTACGAGTCCATCACGGCGACCTGATCGGGAGTCGTTACCAACAGCACGTCGTCCGCTGCTTTCCAGAACCGCCGCGCCAATTCGCTGGGCCCGCTGCCGATGTCGAGCACCACGATTTCCGCGTGACGGCCGAGCGTCTTCAGTTGGTCGATCAATCGCCGCTGAGCCTTCTCGCCGCAGTCCACCACCCCGCCGGCAGCCCACATGCCGGGTACGATCTGAATACCCGCCGGCCCGCGCTGTAATACTTCGTGGATGTCTTGCCGCGCGGTCAACACGTCAACCACGCTTCCCGCTTCGGTCACCCCGCACAGCGTCGCCACGTCGGGCCGGTTCAAGTCGGCATCGACCAGCACCACGCGGGCACCTTGCTGCGACAAAGCCACGGAGAGATTCACCGCCAGCGTTGTCGTCCCCACGCCGCCTTTGCCGCCGGTCAACACGGCCAAGCGAGGCGCCGGCCCCAACTCCGTCGCTCCCTGTCGTGCCGCCTTCAGCACCAGATTTCTCAGTTCAGCAGCTTGATCACGCATAACAACTCACTTCGCGATCGAAATCGATAATCGCAAATCAAAAATCGAAAATGTTTCAGCGTTCCATTCCCAAGACGATTCGGGTCAGCTTGCGGCGGTCGGCCGGTTCGATGTCGTCGGGTACATTCTGCCCGTCGGTGACGTAGCTGAGCGGCAGCTTGCAACCGCGCACGAGCGGCAGCAGATTGCCCAGACCGGTGGCTTCATCCAGCTTCGTCAGCACCAGCGACGTGACGCCCACCTCGGCGAATTGCTTGGCGGTCTTCGTCAACGCGGCGCTGCTGGCCACGCTGCTCAACACCAGGTGCACTTCGTCCGGCTTGGCTTCGGCGAGCATCGACTTGAGCTCTTGAATTTGCACTTCGTCGCGCGGGCTGCGACCGGCTGTGTCGAGCAGGATGAGGTCCAGGTTCGCCAGGCGAGCCACCGCCTCGCGCATCTGCCGCGGCGTCGAGACAACCTCCATCGGCAGATCGATGATGTCGGCGTACGTCCGCAGTTGTTCGACCGCCGCGATGCGATACGTGTCGACCGTGATCAGCCCGACGCGCCGCCGGTCGCGCAAACGGAAGTTCGCCGCCAACTTGGCAGTCGTCGTTGTCTTGCCCACTCCAGTCGGCCCGATCAACGCCACTAGTCGTCGCTGTCCGGGAGTAATTACTATCGGCCCAGACACGTTGATTTCTTCTTCAATCAGCCGCGCGATTCGAGCTTTCAACAACACGACGTCACTCAAATCGCGGTTCGACGCGCCGCTGCGTACGCGGTCGATCATTTCGCGCGCCAGATCCTCGCTGACTTCGGCGTCGATCAAGTCGGTGTACAGCCGGAACAGCGACTCGGGCAATTCCTGCCGCGACGAGCGGTCATTCTGCCGGCAGAGATCCTCCATCATCGAGTCCAAATCCGAAAGCTGGCCCATCAGACCCTTGCGGAACTTGGTGCGGTAATCCTGTGCGTCTGCCGCTGGGATGTGCGGCGCATTTGACTGGGCCTGCCGCGGCGCGGACGGCGCGACTTGTGCCGCATGAGACGGCCTGTCGCGATCCGCCACGGCTGCCGTTTGCGGCAAGCGACTAGGCACGTTTACGTTGGCCGATGCCGTAACTTCGATCTGCTGCGAACCCGTGAGCCAGCGAAACAGTCCGCCGCGCACCTCACGCGTGTGCAAGACCGCCGCCTGTGGCCCCAACTCGCGGCGCACCAACTCCAGCGCTTCCTGCATTGACCGAGCACGATACGTTTTGGCTTCCATGCCTTGTCCTTTGGTCATTGGTCATTGGTCATTGGTCATTGGTCATTGGTCATTGGTCATTGGTCATTGGTCATTGGTCATTGGTCATTGGTCATTGGTCATTGGTCATTGGTCATTGGTCATTGGTCATTAGACCTTTCCTTCATCCTTTCCCGGCAATTGCATCTGTCACGATTCCGTGAGATTCAATCTTTGTGTCGCGCGTGACCTCGTTGTAGCTGAGCACGATTAGTCGAGGCAGGTTGGTGGACGTGAGTTGCTTCAAGCCGGCGCGGATTTGGGGGCTGACCAGCACAATTGCGCGGTGGCCGGCGCGTGACAGCTTTTCTAGTTCTGCGCCGATTAACTCGCAGGTCTTCTGCACTGCTTGCGGAGACATGCGGACGAACAGGCCACGCTCGTTATGTTCCACGCCCGCGGCAATGCGGTCTTCCAGAGCCGGGTCGAGCGTGATTACGTGCAGTTGATTCTCTTTGTCGCGATAGCGAGTGCAAATCGTGCGGGCCAGTCGGTGCCGGACATATTCGGTCAGCCAGACCGGGTCCTTCGTGCGCGGCGCGTAATCGCCGATCGTTTCCAAAATCAAACTGAGCTGCCGGATCGGCACCTCTTCGCGCAACAGCATCTGCAACACCTGCTGCACCTCGCCCAGCTTCATCATGCCGGGAATCAGTTCATCGACCACGGCCGGCGAGGTCTTCTTCAACTCTTCGATCAGATGTTTGGTGGCGTCGCGCGTGAGCAGATCGTCGGCGTGCCGGCGCACGACTTCCTGCAGGTGCGTGGCCAGCACAGCGGCGGGATCAACCGGTGTGTAGCCCAGCATCTCGGCCCGGTCGCGCATGCCCGGTTCGATCCACACGGCCGGCTGATTGAACGCCGGGTCGCGAGTCGGCTCGCCGGGCACCTTGCCGCTGGTCACGCCCGAATCCATCGCCAGCAGCCGGTTGGGATACACCGTCCCTTCCGCGACTGGATTGTTGCCGATCTTGATGCGATATTGGTGCTCGCCGAGCCGCAGATTGTCGCGGATTCGTACCTTGGGTAGCACGATGCCGATGTCGCCGGCCACCGATTGCCGCACGCCGGTGATCCGCGGCAGCAGATCGCCGCCGCGGCTGGGATCGGCCAGCCGAATCAGCCCCACGCCGATCTCCATCTCCATCGGGTCGATCGCCAGGAAACCTTCGATACGCTCTTCGGACTTCTTCGCTTTTTCGGCGCTGACCCGCGCGTCCGCGACGACCTTCGCCTGCTGCTCATGCTTCTGGCGCGTGAGCATCACGGCCAGCCCAATGCAGCCGCCGCCGATCGTGAGCAGCGGCACGGTCGGCAGATTCGTAAATACCAAAACGCCCAAGAACGCGCCAGTTACGGCCAACGCTTGCGGGCGCGAGAAGAGTTGCTGCAGGAATTGCGCGGGCAAGTTGATCTGCTGCGTGCTGCGAGTGACCAGCAAACCGGCGGCCAGCGAAATCAGCAGCGCCGGGACTTGGCTCACGAGTCCGTCGCCGATGGTGAGTTTGGTAAAAATCTCGCCCGCTTGTGCCATCGTCATGCCGAATTCCAGCACGCCGATGACCAACCCGCCGACGATGTTGATCAGCGTGATGATGATGCCCGCGATCGCGTCGCCGCGGACAAACTTGCTGGCACCGTCCATCGCCCCGTAAAAATCGGCCTGCCGCGTAATTTCCTCGCGCCGCCGTTGGGCTTCCTTCTCGTCGATGAGGCCCGCGTTCAAGTCGGCGTCGATCGCCATCTGCCGGCCGGGCATGCCGTCCAACGCAAAGCGGGCCGCGACTTCGCTGATGCGCGTGGCGCCTTTGGTAATCACCACGAATTGAATGACAATGATGATCACGAAGATGATTAGCCCGACCACAATCCGGTCGCCAGCCACGAACTCGCCAAAACTCTTAATCACTCCGCCGGCCGCCAGCAGCCCGTCGCTCTCCGCGCGTGTCAGAATCAATCGCGTCGAGGCCACGTTCAGCACCAACCGGCCCAGCGTCGTGGCCAGCAGCAGCGACGGGAAGACGTTGAACTCCAGCGGCGTTCTGACGTAGATCGTGGTCAGCAGCACGATGACCGCCGCCGTGATGTTGGCCGAAAGTAGCAGGTCCAGCAACAGCGCTGGCATCGGCACCAGGATCACCAGCACACTGCTGATGATCCCGACAGGGAGAACCAGATCTTGCCACCAGCCTAATCGAGACATCGTGCGCCAACCGCCAGCAACCCGCGGGCCGCCTGGGATTTTGTAAATTTGGGGATTGGTTTTGTAGAAAAGTCGAAAAGTGGTCGAGAAGAGGGCCGGAAGGTATCGAATCAGCGCTGGCAAGTCCAGGTCGGTTTCGTATTGCGACGTTGACGATCTCGCTAGCACACTGCAGAATACACAATCATTGCCACCGCCGGAGTATTTGTATGAAGGACGCGGACTCAGCCAAGCCGAACGCCGCACCCGCCGCCGACTCGCAAACTGCCAAACGCCGCTTTGAGAACAAAATCGCGCTCGTCACGGGTGCCAGCGATCAAGGTATTGGCGGAGCCATCGCCGAGCGGCTGGTGCGCGATGGTGCCAACGTGGCTCTGGTGGCGCGGCACGAACCGAAGCGGCTGGTGAAGAAACTGCGCCGCCTCGGCCGCATTGTCACGTTTACACTCTGCGACATCACCAAGCAGGACGAAGTTCAGCGGGCGATGGACGAGTGCATCGGCCAATTCGGCAAGCTGGACATTCTCATTAACAACGCCGGCATCGAAGTCGCGCGGCCGCTGGCAGATTTTACGGACGACCAATGGCTATCGCTGCTCGACGTGAACCTGAACGGTGCGATTCGCATGACGCGCGCGGCGCTTGCGCATCTGTCGTCACCGGGCGGAGCGATCGTGAACGTGGCTTCGGCGTTGGCACTGGGCGGCTGCCCGAGCTTCTCGATTTACAGTGCCAGCAAAGCCGGCATGGTCGGGCTGACGCAATCGCTGGCTTGGGAGCTAGCCCCGCGCGGCATCCGCGTCGTGGCGGTCGCGCCGGGCATGGTCCACACGCCGATGATTCACAAGCACATCGAGCACCTGAGCAAAGCCACCTGGCAGAAGATTCTCGACTGTCATCCGCTCGGCATGGGCATGCCCCACGACGTAGCCGCCGCAGTCACGTTCCTCGCTTCGGACGATGCCCGCTGGATCACCGGTGTCACCCTGCCGCTCGGTTGGGCTCAACACTACCCGCTGCCCGTTGAGCAGTTTTTGCAGTAACCGATACATGGAGAAATGAAGATTGGCATTGCCTAGCAACGTAGGCCGCAATATCGTGACGATGGTCAGCGCCCTGGGATCCCACGATGCGGTTGTTTCGGCAGACAACGCCGGGGCAATTGGCACAATGTTTTTCAATGCCGGGAGTTAAACTTGAGCACGCAACGTTCTTCACATCATCGTTTACATGCCGGCGGCACGCCGCGCATCGCCGTTCCGGCATCGAGCGCCCGACAACCGAGCAAGAGCCAACCGGCCGCGCCGCCGATCACCGTCGAGATCGCTCCCGGCGAGTTGATCGACAAGATCACGATCCTGGAAATCAAATTCGAGCGGATCACCGACACGGAGAAACTGTGCAACGTCCGAGTGGAGCTAGACACGCTTGCCGCCGCCCGCCACCGCGAGATTTCCCCGTCAATGCAACTCGATGAACTGACCTCGCAACTCAAAGCCGTAAACGCCTCGCTCTGGGACATCGAAGACGCCATCCGCGACTGCGAACGCAACAAGGACTTCGGCCCGCAGTTTATCGAACTGGCCCGCTCCGTCTACCGCAGCAACGACCGCCGCGCCGCACTGAAGCGCCAAATCAACGAACTCCTCGGCTCCAACCTCATCGAAGAAAAGTCGTACGCCGAGTATGACTAGCGGCTGTAGCTTGGCGCTCCGAGTCGGGACGGCCAGGGCTTGCAAGTAGCGTAGAGCCAAGCATACAACTCATGTAACTGAGGAGTCGCGCGATGCCCAAACAAACCACACGACGTACTTTCATCAAGCAAGCTGCCGGTGCAGGTGTTGCGTTGCCGTTGTTCATGCAGTCGCTAGGGCACGGTGCCGCAAGCGATCGGTTGAACATTGCGGCGGTCGGAGTGGGCGGCAAGGGGCGCGGGGACATCGCGTCGGTGTCGAAAGGGCAGAACGTGGTGGCGATCTGCGACGTCGACGATCGCACGCTCGAACGAGCCGCCAAAGAATATCCGCAAGCCAAAGTTTATCACGACTGGCGGAAGTTGCTGGAACAGAAAGATATCGACGCCGTCACCGTTTCAACGCCCGATCATATGCACGCGCCGATTGCCGTTTCGGCGATGCAGCTTGGCAAGCACGTGTACGTGCAGAAGCCGCTGGCCCACACGGTGTTCGAGGCCCGGCAGATGCGGCTGTTGGCCGCCAAGTACGGCGTCGTCACTCAGATGGGCAACCAAGGACACAGCGGCACCGGCTACCGCACGCTGGTGCAACTTGTGCAAAGCGGTGTGATCGGCAAAGTCAAGGAAGCGCACACGTGGTCGAATCGCCCGATCTGGCCGCAGGGTATCGACCGGCCGGAAGGCTCGTCGCCGGTGCCCGACTATTTGGATTGGAATTTGTGGTTAGGAGTGGCTGCCGAGCGGCCGTACGTTGGGCCCAGCGAAGCTAGCAGCAAAGGACGCGGCGTATACCATCCGTTCAATTGGCGCGGCTGGCTCGACTTCGGCGTCGGGGCGCTGGGCGACATGGGCTGCCACATCATCGATCCGGCCGTGTGGAGCCTGCAGCTCGGCGCGCCGCTGCGAGTTTGGTCTGACGGCCCCGCACCCAACAACGAAACGTTTCCCAAGTGGGAGATCATTCACTACGAATTCGCTCAGACGCCGTTCACCGCTGGCGAAACCGTGCGGATGACTTGGTACGACGGCGGCCAGCAGCCCGCGCGCGAGTTGGTTCCGCTACCCGAGTCGCAGGACGTGCCCGACAACGGCGTGCTGTTGATCGGTGAAAAGGGCGTGCTGCTCTGTCCGCACGGCGGCAACCCGGTGCTGTTGCCCGAAGAACAATTCGCCGATTACAAGATCGAACTGGTCCCCGCCAGCGACCACTACATGCAATGGACCAACGCCTGCAAAGGGACCGACAAAACCACGTCTCACTTCGACTACGCCGGCCCGCTCACCGAGACCGTCCTGCTAGGCACCATCGCCATCCGCTTCCCCGGCCAAAAGCTTGAGTGGAACTCCGCCGACCTCCAATGCACCAACGTCCCCGCCGCCAATCAGTTCGTGCACTATGCATATCGCGATGGTTGGGAGGTGAAGGCATTGACAATGAGATGAACCGCACCGCGGGCGGAGCACGTTGTGGGGCGGTCTCCCGACCACCCCAGGGTCACGTTGTGGGGCGGTCTCCCGACCACCCCAGGGTCTCCTCGAACCGCGATGAGACCTACGGTCGATGTCGTGGACGGGGGGAGACGCGCTCACGACGACGGGCGTATGTTCTTCTTCTCAGTTAGACTTGACCGCATTAGAATCTAGTAGGAGAGAAACGCACCACGCGCCGTGGAGGTATCAATGATCTATCGAGGCATCGTACGCGGGAGTGTAGTTGCGCTCCCGCGGGGAGTTGAATTACCGGACGGGACGGAAGTGACCATTGAGCCTGTCGATCGGGCCGCCCCCCCATCTCCCGCCGCCGATATCGAACCAACCATGCGGAATGGCGTACCGATTTTCCCACGCCGTGCCGTCGCCGCTACGCCAGGACTTGAGCTCGTCAATCAACTCCGCGAAGAGACGCCGTGACGTACTTGCTGGACATTAATGTCTTGGTGGCGCTGTTCGACGCGGCTCATGTTCACCATGAACCGGCCCATCGGTGGTTTGCATCCGGCGGCAGCGCGGAGTGGGCAACGTGCCCGATCACCGAGAACGGCTTTATTCGCGTCGTCAGCAATCCCGTATACCCGACGATATCCACGTCTCCTTTTGACGCCACCGAACGCATGCGCGTCTTTTGCCGCCAGCCCGGATACGTGTTCTGGCCGGACGACGTCTCTCTTCTAGATTCTTCTCTTTTCGACATGCTGCAACTGAGCGGTCATCAGCAAATCACAGATGTGTATCTCGCTGGATTGGCCTTTCACCACAGCGGGAAACTTGCCACGTTTGATTCCAGGATTCCTGTCGCTGCACTGACGGGCGCACCGGCCAACGTCGTGGAACTAATTCCGACCACGTGACGACATTCGACGACGCAGAGCCTCGCCCCTCCCACGCGCTCGCTTGTCCCCTCCTACTTTCACGATAGACTGGCAGCATTCCTAGAGGATGATGCCGACATGGTGTTCGACCTGCAGCTTTGGGTTCTCGCGGTGGCCGAGGTAGGCGTGTGGGACACGCTGTGGGATGTGTTGTTGCTGTTGGCGACGGCGTTGCTGTTGGGAACGTTGGCCGAGCGGCTGGGGCAGAGTGTGATCGTGGGGTATGTGATCGCCGGGACGCTCGTGGGGCCGAGCGTGTTGGGATGGATTTCGCAGCAAGAGCAGATTTTTCACATCGCCGAATTGGGCGTGGCTCTATTGCTGTTTGTGATCGGGTTGGAATTTTCGCCACGTCGATTGTGGGATTTGGGGCGGACCACGTCGGGCGTCGGGCCGTTGCAGGTGGCGCTGACAATCGCCGCCGCAACCATTGCCGCCGTGCTGTTCGGACTGGGTTGGACCGAGTCGTTGGTGATCGGCATGATGGTGGCCATGAGCAGCACGGCCTGTGTGCTGCGGCTGTTGGCCGACCGGGCGGAAATCGAAAGTTTGCACGGCCGAGCAGCGCTGGGTGTGCTGCTGATTCAAGACGTGGCTGTCGTGCCGATGATGTTGCTGGTCAGTGCCATGGTGGGCGGAGCGGCACTAGGCACGATCACGTGGAAGTTGTCGGCGTCGCTGGTGTTGGGGCTGTTGCTGATCGGCGTGTTTTACCTGTTGTTTAACGTCGTCGCGCCGTGGCTGATGGCCTTGCGGACGTGGCAGCGAAATCGCGACCTGCCGGTGCTGCTGGCCGTGATCATGGCGATCGG
>JBGTKH010000188.1:0-4566 GCA_041744735.1 Pirellulaceae bacterium
GCATTCGCCGCCGTCGAATGCAAGAAGTCGGAATCGCCCGAAGCTGCTTTGGCAAGGAATCCTCTTCTGCCGTTCGGTGCGCCCGAAGCCGGTCAAGTTGGCTCCGATGAATTTCTTGTATGAAACACTCGCGAGCGGCGGACTGTGCTCCACGTGGTCCGCTCTCGCGTTGTGCCGGCCGCGTGCGTCCGAGCGCCATTTTCGTTGACCCGCGGCCGGATTTTCTCCCCCTGGGAGCCGATGATCTTCAATCGCCGTCGGCAAGCAAATGGAAAGTCATTCGCACAACGTCGATTCGCTAAGTTTTCAGCAACTGCAATCGCGGCGAATCGAAAACGCAAGAGTCGAACGCGAAAGAGCAAAAACGGAGTTTGTGGACCGATGACTAAAACGCCACCGCCGCGAACCGATCACGAAGGCCGTCGGCTGAGTGCTGGCCAACAACGGCCACCGAGTCCCGCGGAAATCGCCGAACGCTGCTGTGAGATTCAAGCCACATGGTCGCGCGATATGGAACTGCGACGTCGGCATTTGCATCATGGCGACGGTTTCATCGACACCCTGCCCGACGAATCTTGGACACCGCCGCGTGTGACCGTGAGCACGTTGGACGATTGACCGCGGCGGCCGGCTGTGGCAGAATGTGCTTGCGGTTTGCTACTCGACAGCATCGGTTGTCGAGACGTTCAAGCGGACCGCGGGCTAGAAACCCAACATCGAGAATCTAATGAACGTAGAAGCATCAAGCCCGGTCGTTTGTGTGCAACGCCAAGCCGTGAACCGCGCAGGCGGGGAGCAAGGCCAGCACGGCGGATTTCTCGATCCGCTTTCTAGCAGGCGACCGGGCTTGTTGCTGCGCCCGCGGAAGTGACCACGGGCAAGGAAGGTGCAACTATGTACCATGTCGCCATTGCCAGCGACCCCTCGCAGCCGTCTGTCGTGACGGTTGGCGTCGCCAATGTTCACGTCGATTTGTTCGGCGTGGTGGAGCAACTGAAGCGGGCGGGCGTCCGGCACGTTCGCACGGCCGCGAATGATCCTACGCCGGGAAGTGCCGATGCCATCAAGGCGGAAGTCGTCAATGCATTGCTGTACGAATTGGGATTTGATGCCGAGTAAGGAAACCCGGCGGGACGTTGGCACGGATGCAAAGCGGACGGATTCGCACCGGGCGGCAAGGAAGCTGCCCGTTTTCCATTCCAGCGGAGAGTATCGCCATGTTCGACGCCAGAAACAGCAAAACCGGCCGCACACGATTGCGCCTGCCGCACGTTCACTACCGCGGCCGATGTTCCACCCGTTGGCTGCCCGATGCGTTAGAATCGAAAACTCGCAACCAATATCAAGGTGACGTATGGCCTACCTTTTGACGCTGGTAGGTTGTGCCGAGCGCGGAAGCGGCAACTAGGGAGTGAGACAACACGGCGAAAGTTTCCCACCCCCGGCAGTCACGGCCGATAGGCCGCACTCGACATCGCACTTCGACGCGATCCTCGACATGATCCTCGACGCCGCACTTCGACGCGATCCTCGACATCGGCTTGAGGGCCGAATCTCAGCGGGCAATGGTGGCTGGTCGGATTAGGGATCACTACGACGAGTTGGCAAAGGGGCGGCAGCGGGATCATGGCGGTACGGCACCTGGGCGAAAGAAATCACTTGTGGCAAATTTGCCACAAGTGAAAAAGCAATCCCGTCAGTCTCGCGACGATGCCGGGGCGGCCTTAAACGTCAGCGGTCGAAGCCTGCCTTACCACCAGCCCTCTGCCTCCACGACCCTGGACGATTGATCACCCGACGGGCGACACGATGCGTTAAACGCGACGTGGGGCGTTCGTGTTCCCCACTCCACAAACCACTCCACGAACCTTCGACCGCTTGCCGGTAAACTACCGGATTCGACTTTCCCGACCCCAAGAAACACCGCGTAAAACTGCAATTGAGTAAGTACGATTGCAAAACCCGAAATTGATGGTAAAATGCAAAAATCATCGGGAATTTCAGGTTTTTCAGCGGGAAAAATAATCGGTTTGACATCGTGGAGGTCGTAGGTTCGAGCCCTATACCGCCCACTGAATGAAACCCGTTGACAGCACTTGTCAGCGGGTTCCTTTTGTTGACAGGGACACAACTTACAACGTCCTCGCCATCGGGTTCGTCTTCGGTTGGGCTGTCGTCCGAATTGTCCACAATGGACAACAATTTGCTCGGTTTGTCAGTAGTTGGTGCAAACGCTGGTGCAAACCGGCAAGCCGTCGAATCGTCGGTGCCCGTTGCCTTTGCGGCGATTCGTTCAGTTCGCGGTCCCCCGTCAAGAGGCAGCGCCGGCAACGCATCAAGAGCTCTTCCAATTCCAACTGCGCGGCCGATAGCGTCGCCAGTTCCGACTTGCGCAGCCCGGTCAGCAGGTACGTCTTGTAAATCAACGCCCGCTCGCGACCAAGCAACTCCAGCCGCGTCCGCGTCTCTTCTCGCAGCTCGGCAACCGCTTCACCTTTACGTTTGCCCCGGCGAACAGTCAGCGCGTCCAGCAGCGGCCGTCGGCAAGCCGCGTCAAGCAGTCTTCCAAGTTCGCCTTCGGTCATTGCGCGGCGTTTACGGCGACAGTCCACTTTGTTGTCGGCCTTCGGGACACCTGCAAATGGATTGCTGGTCAGTCGGCCCGTGCGTACGCACCAATTTGAAAAACTGATAAACGTCGCCCGGTACTCGTTGCGACGGCTTGCTCTACCGTTGCTTTGCCGGCAGCGACTTGCTCCAGCACTTGTTCCTTGGTGGTGCAATGGGCCAATGGGTTCGTGGTGGGACTCGACATAGCGATGCTCCTGTATGAAACGGGTGAGAAAAAACCGGCGGCCGAAAAACGTTTCCGGCCGCCGTTCGCATCGGGCAAGCAGTTCGCTGCAGCGGCCCAAGCGCGACTGGCCGAGATTTGGCGGCTGGAAGTCGGCGACATAGACATGCCAGCCGGTTGGAAGCACTGGGGCATGATGGCCGATGGGAACTTCTCGCTGCGTGTGGCGCTGGACCGGATGCAAGATCACCTTTCGCTCTTGGAGGCCGCGGCATGACAGACGACACATTCACGCTGGCCAACGATAAGCAGGCACCCAAGCCACGGCAGTTTGAAAACAACGACAAGGTCCGCCAGACAGTGTTTTTCGGCGGGCTAGATTGTCTGCCCGGACAACTGGACTTGTTCCAGACCGACGGCAGGAACGATGACGAAACCACCAACAAAGGAGAGCAGTCAGATGACAACGCAATTCAGAACCGCGAAGGGGACGTTTGAAATTCACATGTGTTCGTGGGGCTGGGGTGTCCTGAACATCGTCACCGGCCACGTTGACCAACGCAAGTCGGAACAGGAATGCCTGGAACTGTTGCAGTCGCACGGTCCCGCCGGGCAAGTCAACGACACGTCCTGTCCAGCGATCAACGACGACGATATTCGTCCAGCAGCCGAAGGGCTGTGCGTCTGCGGCGATCCCGCCGACACGATACTCGACGACATCGACTTTCCCATCTGCCGTGCGTGCGCCGGTGTTATCACGGGCGAGGACGACCCCCTGTATCCCGATCTCGACGAACTGAACTGACACTCGCGCCGGGCTTAGCCGTTGGGGAACGGTGAACCACGTCGGGATTCGACTCCGGCCCGGCGTGGGCGCCCGGTCTTTTCGTGCCTCAATCCCGTTACCACCCTGGAGACATTCGCCATGAACGACACAACTTCTCTCGACAAGATCGTCTGCTACTACCGCGTCTCGACAAAGAAACAGGAACGCTCCGGCCTTGGTCTGGAAGGACAGCAAGCCGCGATTGCAGACTTCACCCGTCGGCACAATCCGCTAGTCTTGGGCTCGTACACGGAAACTGAATCGGGCAAACGTGCCGACCGGCCGGAACTGGCCAAGGCGCTCGCCCATGCCAAGCGAGCTCGCGCAACGCTGGTTGTTGCCAAGCTCGACAGACTCGCCCGCAACGTCGCGTTTCCCTCGGCGCTGATGGACGCTGGCGTGGAATTCATCTGCCGCGATAATCCAACCGCCACCGGTTTAACGATTCACATACTCGCCGCTATTGCCGAAGGCAAAGCCCGGCGCATCAGCAAGCGCACCAAAGCATCCCTGAAAGACTACACGGCCTGCGGAGGCAAGCTCGGAGCCGCCGGGGGGTGGCAGAGAAGTTTACCAATCGGAGTTTCCCATTTCCGTTGCCGACACTATCCGCTTATCAATCGACCCCTACGGTACTGGCGGCGATACTCAGATCAATCGGAATGAAAAGCCGAGCTCGAACCTGCTCTCTCGTAAACTCAAAGTCAACTTGGCCAAGCAACTTTGTGACAAGCCTCCGAATCGTTGGCAGGCCAATTCCCGTTCCGAAACGACTCTCCAATCGGTTATCCGAACCTCCAATAATAGCCTGGGCGTGTGACGGCTCCTTGCACTTGTTGAAGACGACGACCTCGATTGCGTCAGCGGACACAATCCCTTCGATACCCCAGAATCCATCACAAGCCTCCCCTGCAGCCCGCGACGCGTTGCCACAGATATTCCGAAA